>JAIPIM010000036.1 GCA_021734725.1 Minisyncoccota bacterium
TTGGAACATCGGTTACCGTTCTGTCACCCCGCCCCGGCAGAGTGATCGCGGAAATCCCCGTCTCCTTCAGCTGCAACAGCGGCACCCGACGGTCACGAGACATCAAAGCCGATCCTGAGTTCATCAAAACCCGCGAAGACGTTCTCGAATACATCTGGGACCAGCAGTAAGGCAACAGCGCGGCTGACGATCTTCCGCCTTACCTGCCCGATGCCGGCATATACTGCGAAGCCAGCAGCCGTACTACTTCATCGCGAACGGTTTCCGCCAGTTCTTTCCGGGTCCGGCCAGCGGGCAAGATGGGTTCGCCGAAACTGACGGTGACCTGCAGTTCGCTTAATCCAAGATGACGCCAAATATGCGTGGCGAAGTGATGGTCCTTCCAGTAGGCTACGTCTTCGGCAATATCAATCCCCGCCCCCTCCCAAAGCAACGCCACCGGAACCACAGGGGCCTGAACGTCTATAGCTGGTTGTAAAAGGGACGGACGAAACGGCAACACAGTCCCGCCTCCCGACGACGTGCCTTCCAGAAAGACACACACTGGGTAGCCATCCCCGAGTCGCGCCTGCACGCGCTTTGCAGTCTGCCGCATGGCTTTGGCCTTGCGTCGGTCGACAAAGAGATGGTTGCCTTTCGCCATGACCCAGCCGATGAGCGGCCAACCCGCCACTTCCGATTTGGCCACGAAAAAGCATGGTGCCACGGACGCCAGAACAATGATGTCCCCATACCCCACGTGATTAGGTGCCAGCAAGCAATTGCCCTTGGGCAGGGGCCCCTTAACCGTCACTGTGTAACCGGCCGCTCGAACACACCAGCGAGCCCATCGCTGCGTCCACAATAATGAAACCGGCAGGACACGGGATTTTGAGGCGACGGCCCGACTTAGAAGGAAAAGGAAAAAATGTGACACCATGACAAACATGACGCCGCACAATCGCAACAGCGTACGCAGGGAATGGCGAAGGCTTGTTTTCTGTTTGTCAGCCATGGCACGTCCACCGGGATATTTCAGGTTTCATCCTTGAGTCCACCCGAAAAACTCAAGCTGGCCGTAATCCAAGGTTTCGGGTGTCGGGTGTCAGGTTTCGGGATGAACTCTCAACCATTTGCAGGACTGGCATTTGTGTCTTCTGAAACCTGCGACGTCTCTAGGCGTATTATGCGTTGTTTCTGCCAAAACCGCACTTTTTGGAATGGGCTCATCCTTTCCCTTTTCCCCTACTGCGTCAGCCCCAGGCGCGCCATGTTAACATGCAGTCCGTCCGCCATAACCAGAAAATCGATCGTTCCGAACTCCCGATCGATGGCAGGCTGAGAAATCACGCGTGCTCCAAGGCGCATGTAGGCCGCAAAAAGCCGCGGCAATGCCAACGCTGGCCCAAGGCCATCGTCAAACTCACGCTCAGGGTCCCCACACGAGAATTCCGTGGTTGCCGGCACGTGCATGTCCGGATGCAGAAATCCTTTTGTTCGCAGAGTTTTCATTGTACGCCAGCCGTCGTCTGGATCAACAGACGATATCGACGAGCAACCGAAAGCCCACCGTTTGCGTGTTGCGGTCATGTACGCTCGCAAACCGTACCAGAGCGCCAGCAAAGCGGTGGCTTTGCGGTGGTCCCTGGCGATGCATGCCCGTCCGCATTCAACGGCATCCGGCAGGTAATCCCGGAATGCCGTCAAATCATATTCACGCGCCGAATAAAGCCCTTTATACCGATTTGCGTCCCCAGCCGTTTGGACTCGGTACGTGCCGACGACCTTGCCCGTATCACGTTCCAACAGGACCAGGTGAGTCATCTGCTCGTCGTACTCATCGCGATCGACCGTGCCATCGCCCTCACCTCCCGGGGCATGCCCCAACTCCACGGCGAAGACATGGTAACGCAAGCGCAGCGCCTGTTTCACGGCACGCTCGGAACACGCAAATCCGGTACATAACTTTCGCCCCAACTGCCCCGGAGGAAGGAGCACATCGCAGGACCCCGGCTCCAAACAGAGGTCGTCCGGTGTCGACATCTCCTTGAGCTTCAAGTCACCGCCTGAAGCGGGAGGCAAACTACTGTTCATGGTCATAGATGAGTCCTGTCGTCAATACGTACTGGGATAGTGCCTTGATTTCCGGTTGTAGCGGGCCACATCACGAAGGAACGTCAGAGGCCCCGTCGGCCGATGTCCTCGCCTGCGGTTCATCGAGCCGATCCGAAAAAGTAAGCGGAATTGATTAAACAGTGTAGCGTAAGCATCTCTCAGCCTGGTGCGCGAATCCCAGATATGCGTCGCTTCCGCCCCCGCCCCATTGATCTCGACAATTCGAAACCCTTTGCCGCGTTGCAGTTCCGCCAAATCTTCAAACCGAACGTCGAAACGTCCGAAATAAAACGCCGGCATCCCCGTCGCAATATCGTGAAAACGCTCGATCATGGCTTTTGTCAGCAAATGCGTGCCGTCCTTAAAGATAGTTCCCTGACAGTGATTTCCC
This sequence comes from Minisyncoccota bacterium, assembly GCA_021734725.1. Lineage (GTDB taxonomy): Bacteria > Verrucomicrobiota > Lentisphaeria > Oligosphaerales > MVZH01 > JAIPIM01. The sequence continues at coordinate 2,486 of JAIPIM010000036.1, forward strand.
GAAAACACCAGACGGAATTGCTCTCCCTCGGCCAGTACGTCTTCAAGGCGGTCCCGATGCCGATCGAAATATGTTTCCTGAATCAAACGTGCGCGGTCGTCCGCCAAAATCAGTTCCCGCAGCGTCCGTACACCGTCCCCCTCAACGGTTGGGAATTCCTTCAGCGTCACGGACATTACATCACCATGGTCGTCGCCTGGGATGCGGTGGTATAGTATCCCCGCTTCCCGTGGATACGATACCAGTTCCTGCAAAATAATCTGCTCGCCACCGGGAAATTCTCCAAGATACGCCTCCAGTTCCCTCGCATCATGAATAGGACGCACACCGGCTCCACGATGCCCAATATCCGGTTTGGCCACCACCGGGTAGCCCAAGCCGGCTTGCTGAAAGAGATGTTCCGCGTCCGTGCGTACGGCACCCGGCTGACTCGTGTCTTCCGGCATGTCAAAAACAACGTAATCAGCCACCCAGCGACGATGTTCGTTGGCAACCAACTCAAGGATGCGGGATTTCGATTCACAGATGATGCCGGAGGAATAAATCGATGGATCCGCAACGGTCGGCAGCATCAGCCCCCGATAACGTACCGCAAGATAAAACCAGTACACAGCCACCGGAATGTAAAACAGCCAGGGAGGCCAAAACTCGAAGGCCGATGCCGTCGGTGCCTCGGCTTCGGCGCCAATGTCTTCGCTTCTGCGGCGCAACGCCGCCCGGATATGCCACACCGCCACGGCCAGGATCACACCTCCAGCGACCGGCCACTCCCACACGCCGAGACGCGACAAGACAAAGCGACCGAAGAAAACGGCAAGAAAAAGCAAAATCGTCGTCTGCAAACTCGCACCAATAAGAGCCACCACAAGAAACTTCAGTGGTGGCGCGTGCAATACGCCCGCCGCAACATACGCGGGCATTCGAACCCCCGGCATGAAACGCGCACCGAGCACGGCACTCAACATGTTCCGGTGAAACCAATGTTTCCCTCGCTCCAGGCGCTCGCGGTTAATCAACCGCCAAAGAATGACGTACCGCTGAGCCAACCGTCCGATCAGATAAAGCCCAAAGTCTCCGGTGGTGATGCCGAGAGTCAACCCAAGGAATGCGGCCGCGAAATCCATCTTTCCGTCCGCCACCAGTAACCCGCTGGTAACACTGGTCAGATCTTCCAGAATGAAGGTACAAAAAGCCGCCACCACTCCTTGGAGCACCGGCGACTGCTGCAAGATCGCAATCGTCTGTGAAAACCATTCGCCCAAAATTTGCCTGCTAACCTTGGTTCAATTGAACATTCAGGTGATTACTGAGTACCACCCCATACGATAATTCCCGGACGTCCGCATTCAACGGCAGGCCGGCCATATACGTCGCGAATGAGATGCGTGGTCATCTCAGCACAGCCACTTGACTACTTACGTATGTATTGTATATTTTATGTGTTTTTGGCTTAACGCATACATTCAAACAGACACACAAAGGAGGACAACGATGTCGCGAAACACACTTTTTGCATGCTTAGGGGGCTTGATTCTTGCACTGGTAATTACGCCATCGCACGGTGGTGAGACAGGTCACCAACGCTCCGTGGCAGAAATAGAAAAACAACTCTGGAAAATCACGGGCGAGACAGGCGCCCTCAAAAAACGGTTGACCGCCGCCAATGAGGAAGCAAAAGCCCTACAACAACGGAAAGAACAGCTGCTGACCGAAGCCCGAGAAGTCAACGCGGAACTGGATCGACTGCTCTCGGAAACCAGTGCTCGTTACAAAGAACTCATCGCACAAAAAACGAAACTGCTGGCAGCATACCGGACCGCAAAGAAACAATCCACGTCAAGTCCGGGAACTGAGTAACGGGCGTGCGTTCCAAGAGTTGTTTGTCCAAACCCCTCCCCCTAAAAAGTTCGTTTGACAATCTTGCGGGCGTGTATACATTAAGGTATTATGATATTAAAGTATTCACATGTCTTATAAAGTAACATGCTGTAGCACCACGATGGCAGGGTGCAATGAATTCCGTAACCAGAGGTGTTGCCATGGATCAATGCCAGCTTGAGTCAGCCGCCAAGGTTTTGAGGGCACTTGCACATCCCGTCCGATTGGGCGTACTCCAGTGCCTGGCAGTCGGAGAATACACTGTTTCTGAATTAACCGAGACTATCGGCTGCAGTCAGTCCATGATGTCCCAACAGCTGGCCACTCTGGAGCGGCAACATCTCATTGTCACGCGCAAAGAGGGAACCCTCAAATACTGTGCCATTCAAAACCCGGATTTTCTTAAGATGCTCAATTGCCTGGAGTCCCACCTCCATAAGTATCTTCATGTAAACATCAACAAATGAACCAAGGAGGCTGATGCCGATGAAAATTGTCATAGTAGGTGGTGTTGCCGGAGGAGCGAGCGCGGCGGCGCGTGCACGCAGGCTGGATGAAAGCGCGGAGATCGTCATGTTCGAGCGGGGAGAGTTTATATCTTTCGCCAATTGCGGGCTTCCTTACCACGTGGGAAACGTGATACCGGAGCGGAGCAGTCTGCTGGTCATGACACCGGCAAAGTTCAAAGCTCGGACAGAGATTGATGTTCGCATTCAAAACGAGGTTACTGCGATCAACCGCGATCGCAAGACGGTAACAGTGCGTGATCTCCGTTCGGACCGCACGTTTGAAGAAAGCTATGACAAGCTGATTCTGGCCACTGGGTCAAGTCCGATACGCCCGCCCATTCCGGGCCCCGACGACCCTGATGTTCTGCCCCTCTGGACGATTCCCGACATGGATCGCGTGAAATCCCGGGTGGACGAGCATGCCAAACGCGCCGTCGTCGTCGGCGGCGGATTCATCGGGCTGGAGATCGCGGAAAACTTGCGCGAACGGGGTCTTGAGGTGGCGCTTGTGGAAATGCTTCCGCAGGTGCTTCCCTCGCTGGATGCGGAAATGACGCAGCCGTTGAGTGACAGCATCGAAGATCATGGCGTCCGGTTGCTTCTCAATCACAAAGTTTCCGCCATCGAGAGACCTGAAACCGAAACGGATGTATCGTCCGAACTGACGGTCAGTCTCGACGACGGAATAAAGCTCACAGCGGACTTCGTCATGATGTCCATTGGCGTTCGGCCGAATTCCGGTTTGGGCATCGAAGCCGACTTGGCCGTAGGGGAACTTGGAGGCATCAAAGTAAACGAGCGCATGCAAACTTCAGACCCCGACATATATGCAGTGGGTGACGTGGTGGAAACGCGGGATCTGATTCGAAATACGAGCGCTCAAATCCCGCTTGCGGGCCCGGCCAATCGCCAGGGACGCGTAGCCGCGGACAATATATGTGGGCGCGACACTGCGTACAGGGGGGCCCTGGGCACCTCGGTCGTGAAAGTGTTCGATCTTACGGCGGCGAGCAGTGGAGCAACTGAAAAGCGCCTTCAACAAGATGGTGTGGAGTACGAGAAAATCTACCTCCATCCCGAATCCCACGCCGGCTATTACCCAGGTGCCAATCCGCTGGCCATGAAACTTCTTTTCAATCGCGACGGCGCTATTCTGGGCATACAGGCTGTCGGCAGGGACGGTGTTGACAAACGCGTGGATGTTATCGCCACGGCGATGCGTGGCAACATGTCCGTGCAAGACTTGGCGGAGCTCGAACTGGCATATGCCCCACCCTACGGATCCGCCAAGGATCCGGTTAATTTCGCGGGCATGATCGCCACGAATGTACTGGAAGAAAAAACACGCGTCCTGCACTGGGATACATTGCCTGAAAACATGTATCTTCTCGATGTCCGCCAACCTGAAGAATTCGAGGCTGGTCATGTGCCCGGCGCCCAGCTCATTCCGCTCGGCCAGTTGCGCCATCGCCTGGACGAAGTTCCACGTGATCGCGGCATAGCCATATACTGCAAAGTTGGATTACGTGGCTATCTCGCGGAACGGATCCTGCGCCATCACGGTTTCGACGCCTATAACGTGAGCGGCGGCTGGTTCACGTATCAGATGTTCGACAGAACACCCTCAGGCCAGCCTGCCCGGCAGCCCAAGTCTGCCTCCGTCACTTCAAGCCGACCGCGGCACGAAACAGCAGAAGCGCCGGCCGTGAAAACGGGAGTCCCCGAAGGGTGGAAGGCCGACCGTGAATTGAATGCATCGGGCCTGGCATGCCCTGGACCGATCGTGCAAGTCCGAAAAACTCTGGACGCAATGACTCCCGGAGAACGGTTACACGTGATCGCGACAGATCAAGGATTTAGCCGGGATATCGAATCGTGGTGTGAAGCCACCTCCAACAAGCTTGTCGAAAAAACCCGCTCTGACAACGACATTCATGCCCTGATCGAAAAATCCGGGGGGCCGGCGGCATCCACGGAGATGGCCCCCGAAGGTGCGGCGGAAACATCGACGTCCGCGACGCTGGTTGTCTTCAGCGGCGACCTCGACAAGGTGATGGCAGCTTTCATTCTGGCGACCGGGTTTGCCGCCATGGGGATGAAGGTTTCCATGTTCTTCACATTCTGGGGCCTGAACGTCCTGCGGAAAGACAGGGGGCCGGCAGTGAAAAAGGACTTTCTCAGCCGAATGTTTGGGTTTATGATGCCGCGGGGAGCACGCAAACTGGCCCTCTCGAAAATGCATATGCTCGGCATGGGCACCGGTATGATGAAACACGTCATGGCACGGAAAAACGTGTCCAGCCTTCCCGAACTTATCACGGAAGCCAAGGCGCAAGGAGTCGAATTCATCGCATGTGACATGGCCATGAATGTTATGGGCATCCAGCGGACCGAACTGATCGATGCCGTCAACGATGTGGCGGGCGTCGCGAACTTTGCGGCCTTGGCACGGAAGAGCGGGACAGTCCTTTTTATCTAGAGCCTGTCCGGACAGGCTCTATCTAGTGTTCCCACGCGAACGCTCCTGGGATTTGAAACTGTGCATGGGCGCGCTACACTTTGTTCGACTCTGTCAGAACGGTCCCTCCAAGTGGAAAAGGTCTGCAAACAGTCAGCTGAGGATAGAGTTCGCATGGTACCCACAAAAGATCGTGATGTTCTCCGTCGGCTCGCGAGTGACATTGCCGGTATTGCCCAATTGCCGGAACAAGAAGAGAAGATTGAAGGGTGGACGCGTATTAACGGCTTAAAACCCCATCGCCCCATGGTGTGGATCACGGAAATCCCCTGGGGTGAGTTTGAGCACAAGATTCCGGAACTCCGTACGGTGTGTGAGGATGAGCGCTGCCGGGGTGTCGAACAACACTTCAGGCGCACGCTGTTCACTGCACGGCATCTGCCGTGCCACGCCGTTGTCCATGACGTTTTCTGGGTGCCAAAGGTTATCCACGGATCCGATTTCGGCGTGATTGTTGAGGAAGAGAAACTCGCGCAAAACGGTGGCACGTACATTCAGTCTCACCATTACAAACCGGCCATCAAGGACTTCCCGGATATCGACAAGATTAAGATGCCAGATGTCCGCTACGATGAAGAAGAAACACAACAAAACCTGTCCTTTTTCAGACAATTGTTTGGCGACATTCTTGCCGTCAAACCGTCGGGACCGCGCCAGCATTTTTTCCCCGCCTGGGATCGGCTGGTGGTCTGGACCGGTGTCACCGAGGCGCTCATGGATTTGGTGGCACGCCCTGATTTTATCCACGCAATCATGCGGCGAATGACCGATTCATTCCTGGCGCGCATGGATCAATACGAAAAACAGGGGTTGCTCGATTACCCCCATCCTCTGGCCCGCGTTGGCTCCGGAGCGGCCGGTTATACCGATGAATTACCTCAGCCGGACGTTGATCCCGCGCATATTCGGACAATCGACCAGTGGGGCGGCGCTACGCCCCAGATTTTCAGCGACGTCTCACCGGACATGCATGAGGAATTTGCCCTGAAATACGAAAATGAAGTAATGGCGCGGTGTGGATTGAACTACTACGGCTGTTGTGAACCATTGCATAACAAGATGCACATCCTCGCCCGTGTACCGCGCCTTCGCAAAATCTCAATCAGCCCATGGTGCGATGTCGCGAAGGCGGTTGAGAATGCCACACGCAACTATGTATTCAGCCACAAACCCAACCCGGCCATCCTAGCGGAAGATACATTCAATGCCGAACGCGCCGAGCGTGACATCAGAGAGCGTATTGCCAAGTCCCGTGAAATGCCCTGTGAATTTATTCTAAAAGACATCAGCACTGTCAGGGGCGACGTGACGCGCGTCATTGCATGGTGCGAAATTGCGTCGCGCGTTGCCCGCGAAACAGCTCCTGGCGCGTGAGTCATTGAGCAACCAACATTTCTCGGGTGTTCAGTGTCCAATGTGGATGAAAGCACGCGATGATGGTGAAGGAGCATGGTGAAAGCGTTACGGTGCCCTGTTCTTTTATCGTAATGGGATCACATTCTCACCCACGTCAGACTCAGGAGAGTCTTTTTTGAGCCGCCAATGCACTGGCAGACGGATTCTGGCCCGCTAAAGTAAAAACATGACACGACACTCAAGGGTATGAGTCGTTGTATGGACCATGGAACAAGCTTTGACGTTCGGCCTCATGCAAGGCATACCCGAAAACGACAATGCGTAAACGATCTGCTTGGGAAATTACCTGAGAAAGGACCTAATCAATGAACTTGCTACGCTTCACTATTATGAATGCTCTCTTCCTCGTGCCGACCGTTCTGGCGCAGGACGGCGCCGGCCCCCAAATTCAAACATTCGGGGATGTAATCGCGGCTGGGGGGTGGCCCATGAAGGTCATCATCGCGTTCTCCATCGCTGGACTTGCACTGGTCATATGGTTCCTGTTTACCCTGCGCAGTGGAATCCTTTACCCAAAACAATTCCTGCGTGAAGCCGGCGTTGCAGCGGATGATGGGGACCTGGAGGCTTTGGAAGCTGTGTGTCGGGCAAGTCGATCCCCCGCCGCCAGGATTATCACCGCCGCCACGGAACAAATATCCGCGACACAACGCCTTGATTACATGGCAGTGCGTGACGCTGTCGAAGACGAGGGGTCCCGTCAGGCAAACGTTCTTTGGCAACGGTTGCAGTATCTCATGGATGTTGCCGTCATTTCCCCCATGGTCGGACTGCTGGGCACGGTACTCGGTATGCTCGAGTCATTTGCCAGCATGGAAACCGAACTCGGCGCGGTCCGCCCGCTGACCATCTCACAAGGCGTTGCAAAAGCCTTGATTACTACAGCGGGCGGCCTGATCGTTGGCATCGCAGCCATGATACTCTATGCTGTGTTTAGAGGTTACGTCAACCGGCTGCTTGCACGCCTGGAAGAGTCGTGCAGTCTGATCCTCCGTCGTTTTGTCGGAAATTATACAGAACGGAGAAACAGCCGATGAATTTTCGGAAAAATCTGGCAGGATCACAACAGGGCTTTCAGATGGCGCCCATGATCGACATCATGTTCCTCCTGCTCATATTCTTTATGGCTGCAGCTATTTATGCACAGTGGGAAACTCGTATGGATGTTACGGTGCCGACTGCAAAATCTGGCGAACGCCTGACACGCCAACCGGGCGAAATAATTATTAACCTGGACGAACAAGGCGATATCTATATTAATGAAGTAAAAATGGACCTCGACCGCCTCCGTTCCCTGCTTGCACGGGTTTCCGAACAGTATCGCGACCAACCCGTGATTATCCGCGCTGACCGTAAGACACCTCACGAGCACGTGATGCACGTACTCGACACCTGTCGCGAGGTGGATATATGGAACGTGGCATTCGCCGCTCTTCCGGAGAACCGTGATTGAGTCCGCAGGCAGACACACCAGTACCAATGCAGCACCTACCGGAAACCATCGGCAGTTCACGCGCTGACGTTCGACCTTTTCACCGTCACGCATGCCTCGTATACCCCGTCATTCTGGTTTATCTGCTTACTTCTGGTCTCGTTAACAACGGGGCAATTGCTCAATCCAGCTCCAACGATGCAGCAACGCCCCCTGAAACCCGCTATACCTTTGCGCAGGGACTCCTGCACCGCGAATTCTACGGCATGGCAGCCGATGAATTGCAGGCTTTCCTGAAAAAGTATCCCGACCATGAACTTGCTCCGAGGGCAACCGCGGATTTGGTGACGTGCTTTCGCGAACAGAAACAGTGGTCAAACGCCCTTGAGACGATCGAGAACATGCACGCTCAATGGCCTGACCACGCCTTAAGCGAGCAGCTGTACTTGGTAAAAGGGGACATCCTGCTGAAACTAAAAAAAACCGCGGCCGCCGCCCAAAGTTTTACCCAGGCATCCAAGTCGTCAATTCCAGCCGTCCGTGAAGCGGCATTGTACTTTCTGGCGCACTGCAATATTCAGTTGGGCAACGATCAGGAAGCGGTGACGGTCTACACGGAACTGGCGGACAAACCTTTCGACGCGGACCATGTGTACCGGCCGTTTGCCGCATTCGCGCTCGCATCTCTTTACGATAACCAAAATCTGATTAAAAAGGCAGTGCCGCTGTATACAAGATTGGCAGAAGAAACAGCTCATACCCCCCCGTCCCTGCGCGAGGAAGCGATTTACCGACTGGCCGAGCTTGCATTTTTAAATGAAAAATACGCACACGCTGTTGCGTACCAGAATCGTCTCTTGGCGGAATTCCCGGATGGCGCGTTTGCGCGTGAAACCGCCAGACGCCGAATCTGGGCCTGCGTCTCACTCGAAAACTACGATAAGGCCGCCGAGTTCGCACAGCAGTATCAAGAACAGTATGACACGGCCCGTGATCATGAATTCATATACATATTCGGCACTTGTCTCGTCGGACTGGAACGCTATGAAAGAGCGACAACAGCGTTTGAGAGGGTGCTGGATCTCCCCACCACACCGCAACGGTATCGTCGTCTGGCTGCATACCAACGTCTAGTTTGCCTGTTGAAGCAAAAACGCTACGCCGATACGATACCGTTGTCTCGCGAATGGCTGGACACGTACGGTCAACATCCTGAAACCGTGGACGTCTGGTACTACGCCGGTACCGCTCAGTACCACATGGAACAGTACGACAAGGCCACGAATTCTCTTCAAAAAGCCCTGTCGCTGAGTGACGGGAAGTGGGACTATTTGTCTCATGCACAGGTGTTGCTCGCGGACTCCCTGGACCGGGTAAACAAGCTCGGTGATGCGGCCCGACTCTACCGGGAACTCGCTCGCGATGCAGACATTGCGAATGCCCGCTATTTCCTGCTGAAAGCTGGCGACATTGCGGAAAAGGCAGACACCCCCCAAACCGCCATTCAGGATTATCGCAACATTATCGAGCATGCCGAGGGAGACTACGCGGGGGACGTTCGTACAGCGGCACTGCGCTTGATCCGTCTGTATGTGCGGCAAAATGATTTCGCCAAAGTAGACGACCTGCTTCAGAAAATGATTGCGGAAGGTGAAGGGAAACAACAGCCCACCCTGCTCCTGCTCTCCGGGTACAGTTTTTTCAAGCAGGGCAAATACGATGCGGCAGACAAATCATTGAGGCAAGCCGTAGAACATGCAGACATCACGGAAGTGCGCGCGGAAGCGTTATACTACCTCACTGCTGTGCTGCTCGAACGCGACAATGTTGACGAAGCATTGCAGTCATTCACAAAGCTTTTTGAGTTGCCGAAGTCGCTGCTTCCCGATTTCAATCACACCCTGCTGTTCCGCCTGAAAGATCTGTACTACCGCAAGGGAAACTTTTCCATGAGTGCCGGGATCTGTCGGCACTTGACAACCTCTCCCGATCCCGTCGTCTCAACGCGGGCATCGCTGGAACTCGCTCAGACATTGACGGCGGCAAAGCAACTGGAGGAGGCGGAGAAGGTTCTTTCAGCCTTGCGTACCAGGCTTTCAACCACAGACTTAGAAAAGGAGACAGAAGGTTCTTTTTCAGCCCGGCTCGAGTCGCTGTTTGGTGAGCTGTATTTGATGCAAGGACGTCCGGACCAGGCCGTCCGAGCCTTCCGTCAAGCGCTTGCCACACCGGGCGGCGACATGGCGTCGCAGACGCGGGCGCACTGGGGATTGGCCAAGATTTTTCAACAGGAAGATCGGCATGAAGATTCGTTGAAGCATGCGATCCCTGCCTTCGTTATGGGCAACGATCCACACTATACGCCGCGCGCCATGCTGTTGGCGGTGCAATCGCTGGTCCATATGGGGAAAAAAACGGAGGCTCAGAAAACATGGCACGAACTGCGGACACGTTTTCCTGTGTTTGCCGAGCAACATAGCGGCGATAAAAGTGTCCAAACAATATCCTCGGAAGACGCGGACGCAGCGGAAAACGAAACAATCACACCAACGAATGGAGAGAAGTAGGGTCTCGCATGTCTGGTGGCAACTGGCGAGACGACGCTGATCGCCCCTGACAAAAGCGTGGTTGATCTGGTAGCTTTGCGATTGCATGCATGTTAGTTTGCTTTATATTGTTGTAACGCTAACCTCAATGTTGCAGAATTGATCGTTGACTCAAAAGTGATTGGCTTCATCGCATCTGAACGGTGGAAACATCCACGGTCTCAGACGACAAAATGACAACCTGCGACCATGACAATTACAACGGTGTGACCATGGCGGAAAATCCAAAAGTTATAGTGCTGTCAGAACAATTGAGGGGTCAGTCATTCGAACTGACGGAAACCAGGTATGACGTCGGTCGCCACGAAGACTGCGCCATCTGTATTCCAGACCCGACAGTCAGCAACCACCATTGCACGTTGCTTAAGGAAAATGGCGACAGCGGCTATACTGTCAAAGACGAAGGAAGCACCAATGGGACGCGCGTGAATGGCGTGCGTCTGCAATCCGGAGATCAGCAAAAACTGGTCAACAGCGATATTCTGCAGGTCGGTGCGATTGAGATGTTGTATGATTCCGAGGAACAAGGCGACGCCTCCGCTGCCAGCACTCGTACCGGCATTAATCTCCAGAGTACAGCTGGGACAACCTCGATTTCGGACGTACCTAATTTCTCGCCTTTTGGCGAGAATAAGGAAAGCTGGCGCAAGAAAAAAACGTTTGCCGCGCTGTGTATCAAGGGGGCCGTCGTCCTCTTGGTGTTTGCCGTACTCGTGATTATAGCAGTACTACTCTATAAACTGCTTACCGTCGTTTAATTGTCCTCTTCAGATCAGGCTCCCGCATATGGGTCCCACACATAAACATTGTGCATAAGGACGTCCGTCCTGGAGTCCGAGTTACGCTGACGGCCGGGGAAAATAGTGAAACCTATGCCCCCGGCCTGTTTTTTCTATCGAAATGGACGGCCATCTGCCGGTTTTTATGGTGTATAGCAACGAAATACAGAAATAAGGTCTTCCGACATGCCCGACGATAAAGGAACAGATAAACAGCACATGCCGCCCTCTCCGGGGGAGAGACCGCCCGGTCAGCAGCAGAAAGGGCCGGACGGCAAGCTTCCGCGCCCCCCTATCCAGACTTTTTTATTCTGGATCATTATCCTCTTTGCCCTGCCCCTGATCATCTTTTTCATCGGCCAGCAACAGGGCAAAGACACGACCACCCTGATTCAGTCGGAGTTCGAATCGTATCTCAAAGATGGACACATTAGAAGCGCCACGGTCATTCGTGATCCGAACACCGGAGTGCGGGAAATCAAGGGGACCTATATCCCGAAGACTGCCGGTGATGCCCAGGCCCCGCCAGCCCCCCTGCCATACAAGGTCGAAGTCACCTACACCGAAAAACTGGATGAATTGGTACGCGAATACGTGCCTGAACGCGAGACAAAAGTTACGTCAAACTTCTGGGGCAATATTCTGATCTCCCTGCTTCCTATCCTGCTCCTTGTCGGGCTTATTTACTTCCTGTTTTCACGTCAACTGAAATCGGCGGGACGAGGCGCCCTGCAGTTTGGTAAAAGTCGCGCGCGCCTCATGTCACCAACGCAAGAACGTGTTACGTTCGACGACGTCGCCGGCGCTGACGAGGCCAAGGAAGAAGTTCAGGAAATCGTGGAATTCTTGAGTGCACCGGAAAAATTCAGGACCATTGGAGGGAAAATTCCCAAAGGCGTTCTCATGATCGGTCCGCCCGGCACGGGAAAAACACTGCTGGCGCGGGCAATTGCCGGCGAGGCAGGGGTCCCTTTCTTCTCGATCAGCGGATCGGATTTTGTCGAGATGTTCGTCGGCGTCGGTGCCAGCCGGGTTCGCGACATGTTTCAGGAAGGTAAACGTCACGCGCCCTGTCTTATTTTTATTGATGAAATCGACGCTGTTGGACGCTCACGTTTTTCGGGTATCGGCGGTGGACATGACGAGCGAGAGCAGACCTTGAACGCTCTGCTCTCCGAAATGGACGGTTTCGAACCGAATGCCGGGATCATTGTATTGGCGGCTACCAACCGACCGGATGTGCTGGACCCAGCCCTCATGCGACCTGGTCGCTTCGACCGCCGCATAGCGGTCGACCTCCGGGACACCGATGGCGGAAAACGTATTCTGGAGATCCATATCAAGAAGATTAAGCTCAAAGAAGGCACCGATCTGGCAGTCATTGCCAAAGGAACGCCGGGGTTCAGTGGAGCCGATTTGGCTAACTTGATCAACGAAGCCGCCCTCCGAGCCGCGCGGGAGGGAAAGAAAGAGGTTCAACTGGATGACTTGGAGGAGGCGCGTGACAAGGTCCGGTGGGGCAAAGAACGACGCAGTCGCACCATGGACGAAAAGGACCGAAAGGTAACCGCCGTTCATGAAGCCGGCCACACGCTCGTCGGGCTCTATCTGGAACACGGCACCCCGCTACATAAAGTCACGATCATTCCCCGTGGCCAGGCATATCTCGGCGCGACCATGAGCCTCCCGGAAAAAGACCGCTACACCCAAGGCCGCACGGAAATCGAGGATGAACTGGTCAAACTGATGGGGGGCCGTATTGCGGAAATTCTGGTATGTAAAGATGTTACTACGGGCGCAGCCATGGACCTCAAACAGGCCACTGAAATCTCCCGCCGCATGGTATGTGAATGGGGCATGAGTGAAAAGCTCGGGCCATTATCCTACGGACACCGTGAAGAACATATCTACCTGGGGCGGGATATCACACGCTCAGAGGATTACAGCGAGGAAACAGCGCGCGAAATCGATACCGAAATCCGTGCTATCCTCGACCGGGCGCACCAGCGAGCCCGCAACATCCTGGAGGAGCATTTCGATCAACTGGAATTGCTTGGGAATACCCTGCTGGAGAAAGAAACGCTGACGGCCGTGGAGATTCGTGATCTGCTGGGTATGCCGCAACCTACGGCTGACGAGGAACCGGCCAATGGGGAAACGGAACGCCCGATATTTGAAGAAGAAAGCAACAGCACCCAGAGTAGTTAGATCTTTCGATTATCTACGTTGCACTAACGACACGGTCTAACATGCAGTATCCACCCTACCTGCAACAGCACCCTGACGGGGCTTTGCTTCGCTTGCATATCCAGCCGAATGCGTCAACAACCGAAATAGTGGGCATGCATGGCGACCGGCTTAAGGTAAAACTTTCAAGCCCTCCAAGAGACGGCAAGGCAAACAAAGAACTCATTTCTTTCCTGCGCAAAATACTGGGGGTTCCCAAACAGCAAATCGTCCTCGTGCGCGGTAAATTGGGACGGCAAAAGGACATTCTGGTCAAAAACGACTCGCTTCGCCGGTTGTACAGGCTATGGCCGAGTAGCGTGTAACAGCATCAAGATTGAATGATGCCCGCCCAGGCATCCACCTCAGCACAGACCTCGCGTATAGAAGTGTGTATCCCCGGCCGTGGACGAAAAACGATTCCGCCTCGGTAACCGTGCCACCGCAGAGCCTCATTCCAACGCGCCAGATCGCTGGCTGCCAGCGTCTCACCCAAGCCCGGTTCATAAACAAATCGAAGAACCCCGAGGTTCATGCCTGTATTTCGTACGAACGCCATGGGGTCAAAATCCCCATCCAACTCGCTGGGGAAGACATCGACACCCATCCGCAGCACAGGATGCATAACATCGTGTACTATATTGATGGCCAGATCCCACTCGCGTGACTGCGGACGTTCCATGGGATACCGCACAGTCAGACAGAGCGTAAGCCCGCAACTGTCGAGCGGAGAGATCACATTCTTCAGGAACGCAACACGATCCGCTATTTCTCCTTCCCGCTCCTTTTCTGTAATGCGCTCTAAGCCAAGCCGCACACTGGCTGTCCGAACGCCCGCGCGTCCGCACCGTATCAAGCGCTGCCCCAGAGTCCGCGCGACACTTTGCCGAACGCGGAGTGGAATATCGCTGAAGTATCGGCTTTCTTCGCTGGACAGTACGTCACGTACGCAGGCAAGATCAATCCCGCGAACCGCTGCCCGTTCGATGATTTCCGTGTTTTCGGTCAAGCAGGCAAGCGTGACTTCCGCAGCACGGATGCAACGGGTATCCGCGATAGCGTCGAACCATTCCTCGCCAGCTACATCGTCAACACTCAGGGCGACATGCATCATATCAACAACCCTTTCCCGCTCAGCCATCCCAAGAGTGCAGGCACTGCTGTTTCCACACGTAACGTCCAACGACCGACCTTCACAGGGACGAACCCGCTATTCTGAAGAGCGGCCTTCTCCTCTTCGGCGAATCCACCTTCGGGACCAATCCACACCGCCATTTCGTCCGCCCCTTTTAGGCTCTCCTCGACGCCATCTACAAACTCTTCATCGTCACCTGAATCACCATAAAGACCGCCGCCAGACCGTGTCGCGATCAAGTCTCCAAAATCTGCGGCCGCCTCAAATTGGGGAAGAAAATCATTCCCTGACTGTTTCATGGCGGCGACCGCCTCCCGTCGCCACTGATGGATGCTGCCGGCTTTTGGCCGAGCGACTGCGTACTCACATATCACGGGGCTGATACGCCACACTCCAAGTTCGGTTGCCTGTCGCACAATCAGCGACATCTGCTTGCTTCGCGGTGGAGCGACGACCAGCCGGATTCGTCGTCGTGACGGAACAATACACTCCCGTTTTTCCACGCAACAAGTAAGAGAAGAACGCCGGCCGTAAGTACCCACGTCCGTGACCAGTCCATCCGCCCGAGTACCAACGCCGTCAAGAAGCACCAATCGGTCGCCCGGTTGAGCACGCAATACGCGCACCGCGTGGCCGGCCTCTTCATCGCTGAGACTGACACACTCTCCCTCCGCTGGAATGGTAGGACAAAAAAAGTTGCGTTCGTCAACTGCCAATGGGGAATCCCTTGTATTCCATTGATCTTAACATTGCATGGAACGTCATAGTGTTCACGATTTTCGATTTATGCGTCGAGAAGTCCCTGGGCAAGCGCGGCACGCAATGCCGCGGAGCGATGGCTCAAACGATTCTTCGTGTCGGCCGGTAACTCTGCAAACGTCTTATCATAACCGTCCGGCACAAACACGGGGTCATAGCCGAAACCGCCATTCCCGCGCGGTGCTCGGATGATTGTACCGCGTACTTCTCCAAAAGCGGTACCGACGAGAGCTGTCGGTACGGCCACCGCCACCACACATACAAACCGAGCCCCCCGATCCGTCAAATTGGAGTCTTTGAGGTTACGCAGCAGCTTTTCCACATTCTGTTCGTCCGTTGCGTTTTCTCCTGCGTATCGGGCTGAATATACTCCCGGAACCCCCGCAAGCGAGAACACCTCAAGCCCAGAATCGTCCGCCAGGCACCTATGGCCAGTCGCGCGGGCAACCTCGAACGCCTTTTTAACAGCATTGGCCGCAAATGTATCGCCGTCCTCAACCACATCGGGTATTCCACCAACGTCCTCACGTCCAAGAATACGTATGCCATGAGGGCTCAATAAGGCACGTAATTCTCTAAGCTTATGACTGTTCCCAGTTGCTGCCAGAAGCGCCTTCATCCTTTATCCCTCACAAAATGTCCGCTGCAGTCTCCGCCAGCGCACTCCGTTCGCCCTTCACCAGTCCGACGTGCGCAGCCAATGGATTGCCGCGAAAGCGATCGAGGAGAAATACGAGCCCGTTCGACAACGCGTCAACATACGGGTTGTCAATCTGATGCGGGTCCCCGGTCATTACAATCTTTGTTCCCATTCCCACTCTGGTTATTACAGTTTTAACTTCCAATGGTGTAAGGTTTTGGGCTTCATCAATAATAATGTACTGATGCGGGATACTGCGTCCGCGAATATACGTCAGCGGTTCGATGCTGATTTCTTCGCACTCCATGATGTCCGGCGGCAGGGAGCGAAACCGACTGCGCTTGTCTTC
>JAIPIM010000037.1 GCA_021734725.1 Minisyncoccota bacterium
ACTCCATCGTACGTCCTTCACGAACGCTGTCACCAACGAGAGTGTCAATATCCTCCCGTAAGATCTGGTCCATTGTTTTCGAAATCATAGCGCTTCCTCCACGAGTTCTTCTGCTTGCCGAAGGCGAATCTCACCAGAAGTGAGCTTAGGAAGCAACGTGTCCCGGATGGCCGCAAGCGAGGTGGATTCCCTGACGTTTTCGACGATCCTGCGGTGAAGCGGTTCAACGACTGAAGTGAAGTGTGCTAACGGATTCTTTTCAGGTATCAGCGCGGGAACCGGGCGGAAATTCCGTTTGCTGATTTCCGCAAAAGTTGTGCCGCCTGCACGGCTCAGAATTTCATCCATGTTTTCTCTTGTCCAATGCAGGACATAGGAGTTTGGGAGTTCCATATCACAGACCATGGCGATGATTCCTTGGTTCACCGAGACAGGCGTTTCGGCGACCGCCAGATATCCGATGGGGGCCCGCGACGAAAGCAAAACAGTACCTGCAGGAAGCTGACCAGAACTGATTTTCCCTACGCCAGCATCCGTTATATGTCGCTCGGTGTCGAGTAGCACCGGAGTTGCCAGTCGTGACATATCGCGCGGGGTTGCAAAAAGATGAACTCCACCTATCCAATACCTGCTTTCTGTTGTACGCGGCGTGCCTCCCCCGACGCACTTGACCGCGTTTCCGATTTGGTCAATCCGCCACCCCGCAGGGATCGGGCCGATTTCTGATTCTTCGAAGCTGTCGGGAAACAGGGCGGCAGTTTCGGGTGACATGTGCGTGGGTTGGGTTCCCTCGGCTTTGGCAACAACCGGATCGAAATCGACAAACCATGAACGGAAGATCGCACGTGCGGTTTCTTCCAGCGTTTCGTTCATCTTGCGGTTCAGTTCAATCTTGTCGTCGAGGTCTCTGAGTACACCGATGACAGCCTGCTGTTCCGCAATTTTGGGATATATGACTGGCAGTGAAGATATGATCGACGTATTTAGGTTTGGCATCGTTGAGCCGACAGCATGGGCGACAATCCATGAGCGGACATCTGGGTGCCTCAAGTAATAAAAAGCAAATTCGGGAACTAGGACTCCGTGTCCTAAGTCAAGCCGTAGGCAACCTGTACCACACAACCACCCAGCTTGCTCTTCGCGAACAAGGGCACATCGCTCCACATCACCTCTTCTTGCGAAAACAATGTTGCCAGCTGGCATCTGATGCCTTGCCAGGCGGTTAACATCCTTCTCTGTAACGCGCTTTATGCCCGCTTCAATAATGTGTCCATCACAAATGTTGATAGGCATAACGGAAGGCACGCCACAAGAGACGTAATCGCTAGCGTGCAACTGGCTGCCAAATGGTCCCGTTTGAACTATGCCTCCACCTCGTTCACAGATATCCCCCAGCTTCGACCTGTACCAGCCTGCTGGAATCTCTGCAAAAATTGCGGTGTTGTTATTCCCCATACCCAAACTCCTGCAGTGATTCGGCAATGGCAGCCTGTAGTCGGTCCGATTCCTCGAAATGTTGTTTAAGTTTCGACAGCAGTTCGGGCATGCGTTCCTTAAACGGCTCGTCCTCTTCGTCACCATTGTAAGCGCCAACGTAGCGGCCGGGTGTGAGAACAAAGCGGTGTTCGGCTATTTCGTCGAGGGTGGCGACCTTGCAGAATCCAGGCTGCTCCTCGGGTGTCCCGCTTGTGCGGAACTTCCTGTAGGCCGCGGCGATCTTCTCAATCTCGTCGGGACTGAGTTGCTTCTGTTTACGAGACCCGGGAATAAGTGTGCCTAAATGCCGGCCGTCGATGAACAGTACTTCACCATTTCGCTCTCGTTCCCCGCTCGAACCGTCGCGTCCTTTGGACAAAAACCAGAGCGAACAAGGGATCTGCGTGTTTGCAAAAAGCTGGCCGGTTAGCTGCACGATGCAATCGACATGGTTGCGTTCTACCAGTGCCTGCCGCACCTCAAGTCGCGCTGTATGCATACTGGACAATTCACCTGTTGCCATCACAAAACCCGCTCGACCGCCCGCGGCGAGATGATGAAGGAAGTGCAGTATCCACATGGTGTTGGCGTTGCGTGGCGAAAGAGTAAAACGATGCTTGGATCCCGGTATAGACAGGCGGGCATCTTTGTCCGGCACTTTGTCCGCACCCCAACCAGCTTCCGATTTTGAACCATCATTGAAGGGCGGATTCGCAATGACGTAATCAGCCTTCATTGCTGCATGTTTGTCGTCAACGTATGTGTTCCCGAGTTTGATGTTGCCATTGATACCGTGAATAAAAAGATTCATGCGACACAGGCGATATGTAAAATCCTTGGACTCCTGGCCGACGAATGACAGTTCTCCGGAGTGATGGGTGAAGGAATCGGACTGCACGAACATTCCGCCCGATCCGCAACACGGGTCGTACACAACTCCCTCGGTTGGTTCCAGCATCGCAACAAGAACCTTAACAATTGATGCCGGCGTGAAATACTCCCCGCCGCGTTTTCCTTCCGAGTTTGCGAATTCGCCGATGAAATACTCGTAGACTCGTCCGATGATGTCTTCGCCACCGTGGTCATAAGTGAAGACATCGCGGGAAAAGAGATTGATCAACCCCGCCAGGTTATCGCGGTCGAGGTTCGATCCGGCATAGATCCGCGGCAACAACCCGCGGAGTTCATTCGGATAAGTTTTCTCGAGGAGTTCCAGGATACGATCAAGCCGGATTTTTAAATCGTCTGCCTGCGCGATCTTGACAATATTCGACCAACGGGCTTCCTCCGGTACCACGAAAGCGCCTGCTGCACGATATTCATCCTCATCGTTGAGAATATCCTTGGCAACCTCAGAATCCGTGGTGTAATAGTCACTCGACGGATCATGCATCAGCGTATCCAATTCTTTCCGCCGCTTCTCAAATCGTAGTGAGAGAAACCGCAGGAAAATCAACGGCAACACATACCGCTTGTAATCCGCCGGCTCGATCGAGCCCCGCAGATTAACCGCCGCCTCCCAAAGCGACCGCATCAAATCCGCATGCCCATTGGCTCCAACTTCATACTTGCCTTCGTCTGATTTGCGTTTTACCATTGAAACTCCATTGGTCACGGGTCTTGGGGTATCAACTATTGTCAGACTATTATGGCTTGAGGAATTGGTTTCACCCAGGATAGTTCCGACCAACCAACCTTTCGAAACGTTGTATCTGGGCTTTTGGTTGTGGTGCCTCGTTTTGGGTTATCCAGTCGGTAATGACTTCGTGCCGTGCCTCATTCCACTCGATCAACTCCGCTTCAAGCCATTCATTCACCAATTCCAGGGGGGAGTAATTCCGCGTGTCGAATTGCTGTTCCAGGAAAGCGGCCAGATTAATGTCACCCGTCGTTACTTCACATTCCAGGCTGACTACTGCCGCGGCGATTCTCTGATCGGCGCCACTTAGTCCGTAGGGACGGTCAGTCTTCTCGTTGAGCGTAGTCTCGTTCAATGCACGCACTACCTGAAAAGTACGTCCATAACCGCGTCTCTTTAGTTCCCCCGGCGTAATTGACTTGAGGCATTTTCTGTATTCACGCCGCCACGGGTACTTATGATTGAACTTTTGTTTTTGGGTGATCTCTTCGTATACAGTCTGCACCATCACGCAACCGTAGCGCGGGTCCCTAAAGATGTCCGGGGCGATTCGCAGGAGCATTAGGACGGACGACGTATCACACAGAACACGCATGCAGTTCCTCCCCCGTCGTCATGCGTTCGATTTCCTCCCTCACCTCTTTTGCATCCAAAACGCTCTCCAGACCGAGAACATCTGCCAGCTTGCGTATGGTCATGGCGTCAAGGCTGCCCGCGACAATCCCGAACCAGATAGGGGTGAGAGTTTGCAGGGCTCGTACATACCCCTCCGCTTCGTCCCCGAAAAGCGCATCGTAGAGCGTTTGCGGAGACTGCTGTCTCAGATTGCCGTCGGCGCCATGAACCGAGTTCCTGCTCAGCTTCAGCTTGCCGTGCCGCTCTTCGATTCTGCGGACAATTCCGTAGACGACATGATGATTTCGAACCGCGAAGTCTTTGAGCATGTTGACCTTAACGGCAGCGGGGCGGCCTTTGATTGCCGCACAAACATCGTCTACATACCCATCAGGATATTGAGCCATCCCGGCCACTTTGTCGCAGAAGCTGTCCTCCTTGTCGGCGGAACAACGACTGGACGCAGCCGGGTCGATGAGCGCATGAACTGCTTCGTGCAGCATGGGAAAGATCAGATCAAGGAGGTTGGTCGCGGAGTTGACAAATACAACGCGCTGCCCGTTGATAACCGTGTAGAAAGCGTAATCTTTGAGATCATCCGGGAACTTGCGGAAGATAACGCAGATACCAAGTTCCTGCATGAGATAGAAGACATCCTGATATCCCATTGGGTCGTGACTGCCGCGCAGCCCGGCAAGCTGTCGCATACAGCTTGCCAGTTGCACTGCGGCATCGTCATCGATGCGCCGGACGATATGCTCAAGAACCGGCATCGCCTTCGCCTCCAAAATCCCTGCGTATTCCAAGGCCAGCCCTTGAGCAATTCCTTCCACCTCTGCGGTTATCTTGGCGGTGCGCCGTTTGCGGAAACGCGGCGCAACCTGAACGGGGGAAGGCTCGTCTTCGAAAAAGGCACTCGGCTCCACATCTAAAATGCGAGAGATACCAAGGAGATGCGACCCCTTGGGCACCTGCCCTTTGATCCAGTCCACCACTGTCTGACGGGTCACCCCCACGCCTTGTGCAAGCCCACTCTGAGTGACCGATTTACTATCAATAAGATCTTTCAGTTTTGTCCCAAGCCATTTCATCACAGCACCTCGCAATTATGTAAAGATTACTTTACACTGTGATGTCATTTGGATCAAGGTGGCTTCTGGAATATGTGTAGACTTTCATTGACGGCGCTTCAAAGTGAGCAAGCTAGTTGCCGCGCGACGTGCACAGGATCTGCGGTTTCTTTCCCGGGATCAGTTCTATGCCTTGTCAGGGAAACGACGGCGGGGGCGGGACTTTGCATTCGCTCGTGTGGAGGAGTGCAACTATCCAGTCGTACAATCGTTTCCAATCCCTTGTCGTGATGGTTGGTATCGGTTGTTGTCCTCGTCCCATGGCAATCAGGCGGTCCCGTTTACGGCGGAGCCGGGGCTTGTCCGCGTAGTCTCGAAGCAGGCCGTTTTCCTGCAGGAAAACGAGAACGGTTCCCACAATCATCGCCGGTTCCACGCAGGGTGCCGCGGACTTCCCACGTGCTTTCTCCTGGAGTAGGGAAAGGGCGTTGATCATTGCCGCGAAGAGCTCCGGGTTTTCAGTGTCGGCGGCTACATTGCCAAGAGTGAACTTAGCAAGCCAGGCTGCTGTCTGATACGTAGAAAAGTGTGCGGCGACGCCGGTCAGATCATTGGTCACATCAGCCGATTGCCATGCGAGAAGTCCCTCAGGCCGTGATCGGTACTGCACGGTGAGCACCCGGAAGACATCGGCGAGTGGGAACTGGCGGCGTCCAAGTCGCCGTGCGCCGCGCACCATGAAGTGTAACTGTCCCTGGTCCGGGCTCAGTCCGGCGAGGACGAGGCTCGATTCCGAGTATGGCGTTTTGCGCAGCACCAGAAATTGGGTTTCAATTAACTGATTTGCAGGCATATTAAGCGAATCCGGGGCGTCGTTTTTTTGTGTACGGTCGAAAGGACTCGTACGCGGATCTCGCTTCGTCGTTCGTTGTCCTCGGTTCAACAACAGAGATCCAGGAACTGGGAACGAAGCACATGTCTGGCGGAAAATCTCAGTTTTACAACTGCCTTCGGAGTCGACTGCCAGACTCTCTATCCACAATGTAATGTATCACCTATGGTAACGCATGCCTGAAGGTATTCACAATGTTTTAACCAAGCGCGAAATTGCCGCGCTGCGCAATCTCTCAATCGGTTCACGCTTCACTGTTGAAGGTAATCTCCAGGGGGCCCACAGGAGCCCTCTCAAAGGATTCAGTATCGAATTTTCGGATTATCGTCCGTACGTGCGGGGGGACGACTTACGGCATTTGGACTGGAAAGTCTATGCGCGGAACGAGCGGTTGTATATCCGTCAATACGAAGAGGAATGCAACCTCCGAGTGTACCTGCTGGTGGACGGTTCGGGGTCCATGGCGTTCAGTCACAATGGCATGAACAAATATGCGTATGCTTCGAAACTGGCTGCCGCCATCGCCTACATCACGGTTCAGCAGCAGGACAGCGTTGGATTAACCATTTTTGACCGGGCAATCCGCCGTCAACTTCCCGCGCGCTCCAGTCGAGAGCATCTCCGGTTGCTCGGTGACAGCCTGACCGATCACGAACCGACGAACGAGACGAATGTGGCGGAAACCTTGCACAGACTGGCACAGGATGTACGGCGTCGGGCTTTGGTTATTCTGTTCAGCGATCTCCTGGACGATTTGCCTAAGGTGAATCGTGCATTGGCCCATTTTCGACGCCGCAAGCACGATGTTATCGTTTATCAGATTCTGGACCAGGCGGAGATTAATTTCCCGTTCCATGATATCGGTAATTTTGAAGATTTGGAAACGGGCGGATATGTGATCACGAATCCCCGTGAGGTTCGGCATGCTTACCAAGAAGCGATTTCGGACCATTTGTATGCCTGTCAGCGAATCTGTGCCAGCCTGGATATTGACTATGCCTTGGGTACGACGGAACAGGAAGCCACGGAATTTCTGAGGCGCCATTTGTCGCAGCGTTCCAGGCGCGGTCGCTAATGAATGAGTGTTTGTGAACCATGACACATGAGTGACGAGCGAAGATGCCAGTATTTCTTGCCCCACTTTATTTGATTGGCGCGGCCTTGGCGGCGGCACCGGTCATTATGCATCTCTTGCAGCGTCGTAAACCGAGGCCGGTGCCATTCAGTTCCGTACGCTTCCTGCAGGCGGCGGTAGCCAGGACACGACGATCCCGCCGGATCACACAAGTGCTGACGCTGTTGATGCGTGTGCTGATCCTGCTCCTTGTGGCCCTTGCGTTTGCACGTCCAAAGTTACGGTTTGCTCAGTGGCTTCCCGAAGGATCCCGCACCGTGGTTATCATCTTGGACGGTAGTGCAAGTATGCAGGTGCGGCACGGGGACGGGACATCGTTTGAGGTTGCGCGCGCCTGGGCCGCGGATCTTCTGTCGTCACTTGATGAGGCCGATCGTGCAGCGGTGGTTGTGCCCGGGATTAGCGAAGAAGAAGTGGTTTTCCCGCCCATTTCCGATCATTCCGGAATTGTTCGCGCACTGGAGGAGACTGAACCGGGGTATGGTGAGGTAACTCTCGCGGCGTCCTTGCGCGATGTGCTCAAACGTCTGGAGTTCGGCAAAGGATACACCGGACTCGAAGTGCATGTGTTCAGCGATTTTCAGTCGAGTGGCTGGGACAGTGGACTGGCGGACGACTTGAATGGGCTGATCGCCGGAAAGGATCTGGCGCTTTTTTTCAACCGCGTGCGTCCGCCCCAAGTACCGAACGCCGGGTTTGAGAAAGTCCTGTTCAATCCACCCGCGTTGGTGGGAGACCGTGACTTGCGGATCAAATCGTATATCCGTTCATCGCGTGACTTCAGCGGCGAGGATACGCTGCACATCAGTATTGACGAAGAAACGCGCGGGACCCGTACGTTTGCTTTGGGAAGCGGTGCCGCGACAAATGTGTCTTTTCCTGTTCGCGTAGACAGTGCCGGCGATTCCGTAACAGGCGTCCTGGAACTTGGACAGGATTCCTACGCGCTTGACAACACCTTCTATTTCAGTCTGCCACGCGTGTCAGGGGTCCCTGTGCTGGTGGTCGGCGGCCGCGATGCGGGGACCGAGCATACGGACACATTTTTTCTGGAAACCGCCATGCAGCCGGGAAGCCGCACGAGTACAATCCTTTCACCTGAACACGCGGACTGGGCATCGTTCCTTGGGCAGAGCTTAATGGGGTACGATATCGTACTGGTCAGCAATCCTCCCGAACTTGCCGGGGCCGCCGCCGCAAAACTTGCGGGTTTCGCGTCCAACGGGGGTGTGGTTATCGTTTTTCCGGGGGAGGCGCTGGCGAATGTCGAGAGCGTGAAGGCTTTACCCGGTTATGAGGCCGTGACGGTCGAGTCTCAGTCAACACCCGAGTCAGTAACAAAAACTCTGCTTCCCTCCAGCCCCCCTACCGCGATGGAAGAAAAGGTGCTGCGTGTTCTTCCAAAGCCGTTTGAGGTGATACTGAATCGTCGCCTCGTCATCACCGGCATACCGGACGCGGCAACACCGTTTCTTGCGTATGATGACGAGAGTCCTTTCATAGTGACAATGCCTCATGATCATGGGAGTGTTACGGTATGCAGCGTAAGCGCAACTCGTGACTGGACGGAATGGCCGCTGTCTCCCTTGTTCGTTGTCACCGTTCAGGAATTGCTGAAACGGGCAACCCAACGGAATCTTGCGCCCCGAATGACGGATGTCGGCTCAATCCTCGCCCTCGAGTGGCCGGGGGAGGACTTGGCGGTGGAGTTTGCCGTACGGTATCCGACCGGCGAGTCAGAGGTTCTCACGGTGTCCCGCGCACGCAAGCAGGATCCCCTGTTGTTCAGTTGTTTCAGTCAACCCGGTCTGTACACGTTGTCACGCGGCAATGAACGCTATCGTATCGCTGTCAACGTGCCGTCCGCGGAGAGTGATTTTGAATACTTGGCGGAAGAAAAACTGGCTTCCGATTTGCGTTCGGCATCTCTTTACCAGGCAGCTTCGTGGGAAGAACAGCGGACCCTTCTGGGGAACGTTCGACATGGCCGGCCACTGTGGCCGCTTTTATTAATCGTTGTGTTTCTCTTGGCCATTGCGGAAGAGCTGTTTGCCAACTACCAGAGTCGCGCGCAAGAATTACCTCAGACCTTACGGCATTTGCTGGCGGGAGGAAAAGCGTGACATGATATGGCCCGCCACATTGCTGTTTCGTCCCGCCATGCCCATTTGGCTCATCGTGCTGTTGGTCCTGGGTTTTGGCGCTGCTGCTTGGTTCACGTACATGCGCAGTTCGGCGGAACGGCACTGGCGAGTGGGGTTGTGGTGCTGTCGAATGGCGGCACTTCTGCTTCTTGTCTGGTTTGTCCTTCTTCCGGCCCGGCGCACGGTGAATACCGAGCGTGAGCCCCCGGTGTTGGTGGTGGCGATGGATGTGTCAGCAAGCATGACCGAGCGCCCCGGAGGCAGTCCGGAGAGTCGGGCTGAACGGGCGCGCGAGTTTATCCAATCCGGGACATTCGGAGAATGGGTGCGGAACTACAGGTTGGCATACTTCGAGATGGGCCGAGATCTTGCCGAGCGGTCGTTGGAAGAAGGGGGGATTACGTTTAACGCGCCGCGCAGCAATCTCAGCTCCGGATTGAACACCTTGGCACAGCGTTTCAGAGCCGGAAACACGGCGGCAGTCATTCTGCTTTCGGATGGTTTGGACCATGCGGGCCGGGAATTGACGGCCGTAGCACGTTCGATTCCCGTGTTTATTCCGGCTTTGGAAGAAGAGAGCGTGCACGGAGAACGAATCGTTCGAGATGCCTACGTCGACGAAGTATCGTACCCGCGCACAACCGTGGTGGATTGGGACGCGACTGTCGATGTGCTTGTTCGGCGGACCGCACAGGGGCCTTCGACGTTCCCGATACACCTGTTCCAGGAGGGGGAACGGATCCGATCCAGTACGGTCGAATTTTCCGAGGGAGCGACGTTCGAGCGGTTTTCATTCAGTGTCAAACCCAATCGCACCGGCCGGCTTTTCTATTATGTTGAACTTGAGACCGAGACGGATGACAACCCGGCGAATAATATTCGGGAGTTTATCATTGACGTGACCTCACCCGAGAACCGAGTCCTTTACCTGGAAGGCCTTCCGCGGTGGGAATTCAAGTTCATGAAGCGCGCCCTGGCATCCGAGGAGATGTTTAAGTCGGCAGCTTACGTACGGGGTGCGGGCAGTGCTTTCGTGAGCTTTGGTGAGAGTGACGCCATGACGACGCTCGAGCTGCCGTCACTGGACCATGCCGAACTGGGGCAGTACAAAGTTTTGATTTTGGGAAACATGGAGCAGTCCGCATTGACCGAATCGAACTACCGGAGCATCCGTGATTTCGTGGATAACGGCGGTGGTCTGCTTCTGCTGGGGGGAGGGAAGGCGCTGGGCAGCTCGGGATGGCGGGATGCACCATTTCTGAAGGAGATTCTGCCTGTGACGCTCGAGGACGGCGGACATTTCGAGGAAGGGCATTTCACTGTCGATCTTACCGATGTGGGACGGACTCATCCAGCGCTGCGAAAACTTCCGTATCAACAATTGGGGTTCCCGCCGATACTCAGTCTTTGGCGGCCGGTGAGTGTCGGGGGATTCAGCTCTGTGTTGGTGGCGACTCCGGACGGTGCGCCAGTGGTGGTGACCCGGCGGTACGGACAGGGGCGGGTGGCCCTTCTTCTGACGAACTCTCTCTGGCGCTGGCAACTTGGAGGCGCAACAGGGAGCGAAGAAAAAAGCCTCTACAACAGCTTTATTACCCAGCTGGTGCATTGGCTGGCTCCTGGTGAAGAGGAACTGCGAGCCAAGGGGTTGCTGCAGGTGGTTACGGCCAAGAGCGAGTTTGAACTGAGGGAGCGCATTACAGTGGGCGCCATCGGTGGAGATCAACTCGCACCGGTACAGCCTTTAACCTGCCAGATCGTCACGCCGGAAGGAAAGCGACTGACGTTGCCCATGCACGGCGGTGAACTGGGCGACAACGTAGGTCTTTCGCGCAAGATGCGAGGTTACCTCTGTGAGTTCAGTCCACAGGCAGCCGGCAAATACAGCATCACAGTGGTCAACCCCGCCGGTACCGAAGAGGCGCAGGAACGAATTCTGGTGAAAAAGGCAGACCGGGAACGGACGGGTGCGCCCGTCAATCGCCGTTTTCTAGCCGAGGTCGCACAGCAGACAGATGGTGCGTTCGTCCCGTGGAAACAGCGTTTCGACATGCTTGATGACATTCCGAATATTCCCCATGAAACGCAGATTGTCGAGGAACGCCCCATTTGGAATCGCTGGCCGCTGTACGTCTTACTAGTGGGGCTTTTTCTCAGCGAATGGTGGTTGCGGCGGCACCATGACCTGGTGTAATGTGCGGCCACTTGTCGCGACGAAATCTGCGGCAAACTTGGCCCGTGAATTAATCAGGCTCGCCCGACGTTCCTGGATGCTTTAACCGCTGCGGTGCCTTCTCCGCTCCCTGCCATTTCATGAGATGGATCACGCCGTCTTCCAACGTGGCATAGCACAGCGGTTCTTCGGTCCAAGCTCCTGTATTCACGTATTCAATGCCGTCGACAATCACATGTTCGGCTTCGTGCACATGGCCACAGCTGACAGCGCGGTAACCGTTTTCCTTGGCGTGCTCAATGGCATTCCGAATGACGGTGTTGTGCAAGTAATTGTAGAGAAGTCGCCATTTTTTGGCGTATTCCGCTACATGCACGGGAGGGGCCCCTATTTTGACGCGCAAGCGGTGGA
Organism: Minisyncoccota bacterium; assembly: GCA_021734725.1. GTDB lineage: Bacteria > Verrucomicrobiota > Lentisphaeria > Oligosphaerales > MVZH01 > JAIPIM01. Next base: position 11,556 of record JAIPIM010000037.1, read on the forward strand.
GACATTTGAAAAGTTTGATGAACCAGCGGTGACAGGGCATGACATTGTCGAAGTACGATCCGTGGCTCACCAACAGGCGCTTGTCCTCAACGGTGTATTCCTTGACAAAGCTCATGTCTCCCGGATGGCCGGGGCGATAGTCCTGGTCGTGGTTGCCCTCTATCCAGATGATGTTTATCTCGTGTGACCGTTCCGCAAGACGCTCCAGGACCGCGCGATCCTCGCTAGAAAGATCTTGGTACGGATTGTCGATCGTGTCACCGTTCAGGATAAGGGTGCCGTTTCGGGGAAGAGCGTTCAGGAATGCCAGAAATTTATGACGTAACAGAAACGGTGATCCGATATGCACATCGCTTATGATCGCCAACTTGGGAAGATTCTGTTGCACCGTTGGCCGTATATCCCGATCATCATGTTAATGGAATATTTAAGCAGAGAAGTCCAGCGCTACTTTACCACACGCCGAAGACGGTGCAACTTAGGGCGCTAGAGTAGTGCCGGCGTCACAATCCAAGCTGCTTGCCAACCATTCTCGTCACTGCTTTCAAGGCATACGATGCCGGCATTCTGGAAGGCAATGATATGGGCATCCGAATCACCGCACAACAGTAATGAGGCCAGCTTGTCCAACTGCGGCATATGGCCGACCAGCGCGATATCCTCAGTCACCTTGTCCAGCCGGTTGCGCCACACTGTCGGGTCTGCCTTGGGCTTGAGGTCCGCGTTCTCTTCCACAAGCCCTTCAGAGGCAATGTGGGCCGCCAGGATTTCGGCGGTTTGCGAGGCGCGCAGTTTGCCGGATTGATAGATTTTATCCACTCTGATTCCCAACCGGTCGGCAAAGGCAGCTGTTTTCTGAATATCCGCGGTCCCTTTACTGGTCAGCGGCCGCTCTGAATTTACGTCCTTCGATTGTGCTTCAGCGTGTTGAACGAGATACAGTTTCATGTGTAAATCCTTTCTTGGTTAGGTGGACCTATTAATTTAAGATACACCACGGAAAGGCGTTGCGTCAACTGTCACGACATCGGGGTAACCCCCGAAAAAGCAGTTGAAAAGTGCGCACTAGATGTCATAGTATAGGCTTTGTGTTTCGTGTACCATGCTGAAACACAGAAACGCTTTGCATGGTGGCTGTAGCTCAGTTGGTTAGAGTCCTTCAGCTGAAGGATGGCCCAGGAGGTCGAGCCTGATGAAATGAGCTACACACCAAAATGAGTTTGCATGGTGGCTGTAGCTCAGTTGGTTAGAGCGCCTGGTTGTGGCCCAGGAGGTCGGGGATTCGAGTTCCCTCAGCCACCCCATTCTCCTTGGGGAAGGAGGAGTTGTGTTTTTCGTCTACATCCTGTACTGTCCCGTTACCGAACTCAGCTATGTTGGCCAGACCGATCACCTCATCTTCCGCTATTACCGCCACCGCGACGGCATGAGCCGGTGGACCAGGCGCATGGAAAGCCCTGTCGTCATTCACTGGGAAGCCCTCAGCACTCGAGGCGAGGCTCTGAAACGTGAGAAGCAGCTCAAGAGCGGTCAGGGATTTGAGCAGCGCAAGAATATCATTGCCGCGGTCCTTGCAGACAGCGCGCAAGGTCCTCCGTCTGGAGGGTAGCTCAGTTGGTTAGAGTCCTTCAGCTGAAGGATGGCCCAGGAGGTCGGGGATTCGAGTTCCCTCAGCCACCCCATTTATCCAGGCATCCGTAAGGGTGCCTTTTTTCTGGCTCGTCACCGGAATGTGTGGGCAGTACATTGCCAGGCCAAGGACGAGTCGAGCTGGCTGCGTTTGTGGTTGGTGTTTACTGGGGGAGGAGTAGGTTAAACCGTGGTCGCGGCATGGAAGCCTTCCGAAGTGTCGGAGTACGCAAGGCACCTCCCACATTTCTGTATGTGGTCAAGTGACAATGAAGGTGGGAGGCGGTTCCACCCGGCGACCGCTTGGATGTCCCCGAAAGATTTTGCCAGATGTTTTACGTGGATCATAAGAGTTCTGAGTTAGTGATTGCTTTTGCACAGGTAGGTCATGAAGCCGCGTACGGCGGCGCACGTCTCACCCGCAAGCGTGTACAGACGGTCAAACGTATCTTTGCCTATGTAGTGCTGGTCCGCCGCGAGATGGAGTGGGCTCTGTACTTCCGTGCACGAACGTTTCGCATATCCGAGGAAGCGGATGAATTCTACGTTGGTTTCTGAATCGATGCCCTCCGCGATATTGTGCATGATCGAGCCCGATGCCCGGGTAATCTGGTCACGCAGACCATAGTCCCGCGCAAAAACAGCTCTCTTTTCTTTGTTGCCTCGTAGACTTCACGGGTCAGTCTCCTTGCCATCTGCCAAGCCTTGATATCCTCAAACCGCTCAATCGTCGCCATCTCTCATCTCCATCAAACTCAGAACTCAGAACTCCCCTTCGGCGCTAGCAAGGCGTCGATGTGCATCCGCCATTGCTCCAGCGTTTCTTCGTTCAGGCGATAGTGAACGCGATAGCCGCGACGTTCGTCGATGACCAGGCCGGCGTCGCGCATCACTCTCAAGTGCTGAGAGACTGCTCCCTGGGTAACATCAAGTCGGGCGGCCAGGGCGTTTACGCACAGCGCTCGTTGCCGCAACAGCTGCATGATGCGGATTCGCGTTCCCACGCCGAGCACTTTCAGGGCGCGCGCCAATGTGTCAGGATCGTTCTTCATAGTAGTTAGCGCTAATGAACTAATCACTGTTCAGTGCACGTCAAGTTTTGGTCAATAATTGGTTCCAGTGAGCCTGAGCGGGGTTGACAGCTGGTTTTCGCGCGGTACAATATGTGGACCTGCGCAGATAGGTATAAATGGAGGAAGTTAGGATATGCAACAGGAAGCAGAGCTGTTTAAGGCACTGAGCGATCCGACCCGTTTGCGGCTCGTGGTCTTACTGGCCACGCACGGCGAGGTCTGCGTCTGCGTCATGGCCGAGGCGCTCGACGAGCCGGACTTCAAGATCTCGCGGCACCTTCGAATCCTCCGGGCCGCCGGCATTGTGGAAACGCGCCGCGAAGGCACGTGGATGCACTATCGGCTGGCCGAGCCGCGCACTGGGCTTGAGGCGTGTTTGCAAGCGTGTTTCCGCGATTGCCTGAACGACCACAAGACGGTCGTCGCCGACGCCGCGCGACTGGGGCAGGCAAGCTGCCGAAAAGCGCGGGGGTAAGGGAACAATGGAATCGCGGAATGATGGGGAGTGTTCGGTACTCAGGGACGGCAAACGAGAAGCCGTTTTCGCCCCCATATCCCAAAACCCCAGTATTCCAAACTTCCATTGACTTCCGCAACCCAGAACCCGGAACTCAGAACCCGAAAAAACAGGTGAAGCATGAAAGATCATGATCGGTATCGCGTGTTGTTCCTCTGCACCGGAAACTCCTGCCGCAGCCAGATGGCGGAGGGATGGGCCCGGGCAATGTGGGGTGACCGGATCGAGGCTTACTCCGCCGGAATCGAGAGGCATGGTCTTAATCCGAATGCGGTCAAGGTGATGGCCGAGGCGGGCATCGATATCTCCGGGCACCGGTCGAAGCTGGTGGATGACCTGGTAGACGTGGGATTCGATCTGGTGGTGACCGTATGTGACCATGCTCACGAAACCTGCCCGATGTTTCCGGGCGGCGCCGAGGTGATCCATGTCGGCTTCGACGATCCGCCGAAGCTGGCGGAGGCGGCGGGAACGGAAGAGGCCAAGCTCGACTGCTACCGGCGCGTCCGCGACGAGATCAAGGCATTTGTCGAGACGCTGCCGGATGTGATGAAGGCAGAGACAGGCAAAGACATCCCTGCCAGTCGTCCTGAGGCGACGGCAATTCGCGACGGGGTGCGTGAGCGTTATGCCGGGATTGCGACCGCCGACGGCGGGTGCTGCTGCTCGAGCACGAGCTGCTGTGCTCCTGACGCGCTGGGGCAGCCCGATGCGTCTGCAAAACTCGGCTACTCTGACAACGATCTCTCCGCAGTCCCGGAAGGTGCCAACATGGGACTGGGCTGCGGGAACCCGCAGGTCATCACCGCGCTCAAGACCGGAGAAACGGTTCTGGACCTGGGAAGCGGCGGCGGTTTCGACTGTTTCCTCGCCGCCGGGCAGGTAGGCGACAGCGGTCACGTGATTGGCGTCGACATGACCCCCGAGATGATCAGCAAGGCCCGGGCAAACGCCGATAAGGGCGGGTACGGCAACGTCGAGTTCCGCCTGGGTGAGATCGAGCATCTGCCTGTCGCGGACGGCTCCGTGGACGTCATTCTCTCGAACTGCGTGATCAACCCCTCGCCGGACAAGCCGCAAGTCTACCGGGACGCCTTTCGTGTGCTGCGGCCCGGCGGCCGCCTGGCCATTGCAGACGTGGTGGCGCTCGGACAATTGCCGGATGGCGTCAGCGTCAGCCTCGATGCCTATTGCGGCTGTGTTGCCGGGGCCATTCCGGCGAGGAAAGTCGAGGCACTGCTTCAGGAGATCGGCTTTGTGGAGATTGCGGTCGAGGTCAAGCAGGAGAGCCGGGAGTTCATCAAGGACTGGTTCCCGGGCAGCGGCCTGGAGGAACATGTGCGATCGGCGGAGATCAGGGCCCGCAAGCCGGCCGGCTGCGGATGCTGCGGATAAAAACATGACCGGGCAAATCCGGTCCACAGGTAAGGAACTGACGAGCATGCCGGACAACCTCAGCAATGCCAATGACCGGAAAATGAAGAGCATCTTCGAGCGCTATCTGACGGTGTGGGTGGCGCTGTGTATCGTGGCTGGAATCGTTCTCGGCAAGCTTGCGCCTGGCCTGGCGCGGACGCTTGACGGTATGGCGATTTATGTAAACAAGGCTCCGGTTGTCTCCATCCCCATCGCCGTCTGCCTTTTTTTCATGATGTATCCAATCATGGTGAAGATCGACTTCGCCAGCGTGGTCAAGGCGGGCAAGAGCGGCAAACCGGTGTTCCTGACGCTGTTTGTGAACTGGTGCGTCAAGCCGTTCACGATGTACGCCATCGCACTGGTGTTTCTGGGCGTCTTGTTCCGGGGCTTTATCGGTGTCGAGGCTACTGACTTGGTGAGAATGCCGTTCGGGCTCGATTTACCCGTTGGAGCGGAGTACGGGGCGGGCACGATTGTTCTCAACGAAGGTGTAAAGATGCTCGAGGTACCACTCTGGCGCAGTTATCTGGCGGGCTGTATCCTGCTGGGCATCGCACCGTGCACCGCAATGGTGCTGGTCTGGGGCTACCTGTCCAGGGGGAACGACGGGTTGACGCTGGTCATGGTGGCCATCAACTCGCTGACCATGCTCGTCCTTTACGGCGTTCTGGGCGGTTTCCTCCTTGGGGTAGGGCGGCTCCCGGTGCCCTGGCAGGCGCTGTTGTTGTCCATCGCAATCTACGTCGCGCTGCCGCTGGTGGCTGGGTATTTCTCCCGCAGGTGGATCGTCGCCTGGAAGGGCGATGAGTGGTTCAAGGAGAAGTTCCTGCATGTTCTCACTCCCATTACGATCGTCGCGCTGCTGATCACGCTGGTGCTTCTTTTCTCCTTCAAGGGCGAGGTCATTCTCCGCAACCCACTCACGATTGTCTGGATCGCCATTCCCCTGTTCATTCAGACCTGCCTGATTTTTGCCCTGGGATACGCGTTGGCCAAGTGTCTCAAGCTGACCTACGAAGATGCGGCCCCGGCCGCGATGATCGGGGCCAGCAACCACTTCGAGGTCGCCATTGCCACGGCAACTATGCTTTTTGGCTTGTCGTCCGGCGCGGCCCTGGCCACCGTAGTCGGCGTCCTCATCGAGGTGCCGGTCATGCTCATGCTGGTGCGCTTCTGTCTGCGGACACAGCACTGGTTCCAGCATTCATGAACAGGAATTACAGGGTGATGACGTGCAACCACTTACAGCAATTCAGCCCTCTCCGGGAAGTGTAAAAAAGGAGGGGAGGGATGCAGCCGCGTGGATGAGATCGGAAGTGAACAGGAAGCGAGCGGGCGGGCATTTCGCCCGCCCGGTTCGGTATGATATGGGAGGGTTCTGAATCCTACCAGCGATTGCGGCCGCCACCGGAACCACCGCGGCCACCACCACCGCGTTCGGTGCGGGGACGGGCTTCGTTCACGGTGATGTTGCGGCCGTCCAGTTCGGTACTGTTCAGACCGTCGATGGCTGCCTTGGCCTGGGCTTCGTCAGCCATTTCGACGAAGCCGAAGCCTTTGGAGCGGCCCGTGTCACGGTCGTTGATGACAGACGCGGACTGCACATTGCCAAAGGCCTCAAAGGCCGCACGGAGACTGTCGTCGTTCGTGTCGTAGGATAGGTTTCCAGCATAGATGTTCATAACAAGACAATTCCTTTTCGCCATGTCCGGGGGTGCTGACAATTCTCAACCCGCCGGACACGCGGAAAAGAAAAGACCGTACTTTTGACGGTGGTGGTGCTTTTCCAGGCAGCTTCTCTGTTGGATGAGAGGCCCTTCGCCTGGGAGGCACGGGACGGGAGATGAGGAAGAGTCGTCTTCTCTCACCACATTCTTATAACCTACACCCGATAACCACCGTGTCAAGGGCTTGTCCAGAATCTTCGTTGCAGCGTTCCGGGGTCATTTGACGGCATCTGCCCAGTCGGTCTGGTCTTCGTGGAGCCAGTCGTCCTGGTTCGCTACGTTTCCCATGCGTTGCTTCACGTCCTCACTGGGACCTTTCCATCCGAGATGTTTTCGCCAGGCCGCCTGGTTTCTGCCGTTGTTGGCCGCGACCACAGCCACATTGACCGCCATGGGATAGGTCCTGAAGATGTGGCGCATCAGGATCCAGCGCCGGTCAAGGATCTCCCGCGCTTCGTCTTTATCCACAGGTTTTCCCTGCTCGGCTTCCACCGCCATGCGATTGGCGGCGGCGGTGAGGCTTGTCAGCTCAAGTCCCATGCGCAGGAAGTCGATGCGGCGACGAGCGGTGTCGTTACCGGCGGCGGCTTTCTGAGCATCCTTCAGGTGGTTTCTGAGCACGGTGCATGCTTCCGGGGTGAATGCACTGAGATCGTTTCCCAAGGCTTCGATCTCGAGGATGTATTTCTTCACGGCTTTCGCGCCGGGGCCGAAGCCGTGGCT
>JAIPIM010000038.1 GCA_021734725.1 Minisyncoccota bacterium
CGTCCGCCGGGGGCCGGCGCCGGCCCCCGGCGGACGCGAAAGAGAGGACAAATCCAGGAAACTCCCCAGTTTTCCTTGCATCCCACAGCGCCCCGTGCTACCCTTCTTTCGTTACTTATCTTTCTTTCGTTGTCCGAAAGCAATTTCCTATCACTTGCACACGGTCATGCGGCTTCCGTCAAAACAATGGTCATGGTGACCCGGACCTTGTCATGCACTCGGAATATGCCGAAAAAGGTTGGCGGTTTGAGACCGAAAGCGTTAAGCGACACATTGAATTCCACATCCGTTTCCACCCTTCCCCCTCTCCGACGAACATCCTTAATGGCAGCATCAATATGCTTTGTCCTATCCTGAATGGTGATGGCGAACGTCACGCGCCGCGGTGTGTCGCCGGAGGAAGCCGTTTCCCGCGCTCGCGACTCAGCCACAGTTCCGGTGATCACCGGGTATTTCTTCACCTCGAACATCTTATACATATTCTCGTTCATACGGCGATTGCCGGTATCCATATCCCTAACCCTCACCCGCATGGGGACCCCCTCCAAATCCTCGATGCCATACTGCTTCTCGGCGAACGATGCCGTGAACGGACGACTCCGCACCGTGCCGGAAAAATCATGCAGCGTGGACGTCCCGTAAAAGGCACCATCGCACCACCCCCGGACCTCCACGGCATATCCGACAGGCAACATCACGAAAAGCAGAGTGAGGATGAGTACAAACTTCATCATAGGTATCCTTTCAGCGTTCCACGTTGTGTCAAGAAAACGACGTTTTTCTGTTTCACAAAGATCGTTTTATCAATCGGTTCTGTAACGGTTTGCCGGCATCTGAATCGCCTCCCCCGTGTATCCGTCCATTGTGGTGGACAACGGGACGAGTTCACATGGAACTATACCCTGTCGCGCCGCGGAATCACCTCCCGCACGTTTACGGCCTTTGTGCGGATAGCCGAAAATTTTCCGTGGCCGGGTTGACAAATGGCTCGCCATCTTGTATACATAAGTTGTATTGATAACAACGGCGCGTTTTTTCAAGGAAAGCATTGTGCCAACAACACCAAAACAGAAAACATCCTACACCACCATCCACAAGCAGTTACGACGGGAGATCGAGTCCGACTACGTTCCCGGCCAGATGTTGGCTTCCGAAAATACCCTGGCATCACGTTTCAGCGTAAGCCGGCTCACCATCAGGAGGGCATTGGCTGTACTCAGAGACGAGGGCCTGGTGCAGAGTTATCACGGCAGAGGCACTGTAGTGGCCGACCGGCTGTCAACGGGAGAAATGGCCATCGTCCTCAGCGATGCCATGCTGGAGCCAAATGGATCGCGATACTACAGCATGGTGACTGCGCGGATCAATGAAAGCATCCGCAACAAGCATCCCCGCATGCGCGTACGAACGCACATTGAACCTTACACAAAGGACCCTCGGAATTTTCCAAAAGAGTTGACCTTAATGGAACCTGACGTATTGCGTACACTTCGCGGCGTATTCACCTTCAACCCGCTTTACCAACTGGAAGACGAACTCAAAGCGGCAAATGTCCCCGTGGTAACCATGGGCAAAGCGGGTACACACCGTATAACGTACGACCGCCGTCAATTCATGGAACTCGCCGCGCGACACATCGCGGATGCCGGCGCGCGCACCATCGGTATCATCTGGACGACTTTCCTCAAAGAGATTGAATCGGAGGAAGACAACTTTCTCCTCATTTTTCGAGATACCATTGGAAAGCTTGGCCTACAGACAAAACCCCAGTGGTGCGTCTGCCACGAAGGACACATTGCGGAAAGCGACGGTTACGATCGTTTCCTGAACTACTGGAAAATGCCGGAAAAACCCGCGGCTCTGATTGTGACGGACGATGTTCTATGCGCGGGAGTGCTGCGCGCAACGTTGAAGCTTGGATTGTCGCTGCCCAAGGACATAAAATGTCTAACCCTGAGCAACGCGGGAGTAACTCTGCCATACCATAAACCGGTTACCAGCGTGAATGTCTCGCCAGAAGAAATGGCTAAGCGGGCGGTATCTATTATGACACAACTGGTTCGCGGCGACGAAGCGTCATCCGGCACGATTCGTACACCAGTAACTCTGAGCATAGGCGAAACAACATGAAAACCCGACTGATCCTTGCCGCGGCTGTGGTCATCTCCCGCGTTGCCATTGTTCTTACCCACGCACAAAATGTGCCTTTGCCAAATAACCTGATCCATAACGGCGGCATGGAAGAGACCGACCCGGAAACACCGGGACTGGCGGCAGGATGGTCGATCGTCTACAGCAGTCGAGGGAAGCACACCGTCGAACGCGATCGGGATATCAAGACGGAAGGCGCCGTCAGCCAGCGATTCGAGAACGCGGATGGCGGCATGAAATACCCGCGCCTTTTTCAAACCGTCAAGGTTAAACCGAATGTCACCTATCGATTTTCCGCCGACGTGCGCGCGGAAGCACCTGTCCAGGTTTGGCTTGCCAAGGGTAAATGGGGAAAAGACTTCGGGGTGCGAGGGATCCCCGCCGACGCGAAGTGGCATACAGCCGATATCATATTCAACAGCGGTGAGAATGACGAAATTACGGTCATCATCATACTCATGGCGCCAAACCGCCAGCCAGGCATTTTCTGGGTCGATAATGTCGCCTTGCGCCCGGCCGGCAACCCCTCGGAGACATCGGAGAAAGCCCCTGCGCCAACCCCCAAACCCACCACCACAAAGCCCGCGGAAACAGCGCCAAAACCGAACAACCTGGCACGCGGCCTGACATACGAGTTCATCACCCCCGTCTCCGGCCGAACGCGTGCACCCGACGGCGGTCGAACCGTTCTTACCGACGGGAACTGGAAAAGCGGCTACTGGTCTCGACCAAATTCCGTTGTCTGGCAGTTTCGCGACGGCACCGAGGGAATCGTTATGCTTGATCTTGGTCAGCGTATGGCCATCGACACGATTCGCATGGCCGCCGTCCGCGGAGGATACTGCCACCCGCCGGACGCAAAACTTTTGGTGGGCGACACCTTCGACAAACTGCATGCAGTGGGAGACATTCCCGCAAGTAAAACCGAAAAACGCGCCAAGGGGTTCGGTACGGAATGGTATAAGTCAACCAACCTTCACACTGCCGGGCGGTACGTCGTACTGACCCTGTCGCAACCGGCATCGGGCTTGGTTGCTCTGACTGAAATAGAAATCGTTAAAGGCGATTTCGATCCTGCAACCGCGGCTCTGCCGGGATCGCCAACTGCCCTGGAGGCCTATGCTCTGCGAAACAGTACGAAACGGTTCATTCCTCCTGCCGATACGTCGGTCGTCACACCTCACGTTGCCTGGGCAAACAACACAAAGCAGAAACCGAAGATCCTTTTCCTCTCCCCCGCCGCCACTATCCGCGACCCCATTGAACTGGCTCAACGGATGAATCTGGACGCCACCTTTCGGTATGCCGAGAGCGCGACCATGGATTTCCTGGCAACTCGAAACTTTCTCGAACAACTGAACGCCGACTGGAATGCACTCGTTCTGGCCAGTGTCGATTGGAATATTTTCCGTGATGAAGTAAAACGCGCCATCCTTGACAAGGTCCGCGCCGGCATGGGGCTGTTCATCGTAAAACCGCTGGGATCCGACGCCGAACTGAAAGCCGTGCTCGACGATCTGCAACCGTCATCGCTACGAACTTTCTTCAGCCGGGAAAAAGAGATACCTTTTCCGTATGTTGCATGGGTTCGCGGCGGCTGCGGCATGGAAACGGGGACCCTGGGGGGGGGCGTGTGACGCTGATCGATTACGATCTCGGCAATTTCACGCGCTGGCCGAGGCGAACCTGCAGCATGTTCCCCCCAAACGAAGCCGTTACCGGTGGATCGAATCTCTTCGTGCCACGCGCTGACAGAATGCCGTGGGAAGAACCCTATTACGCGCACTTGGCCAAGGCCCTTTACGAGGCAGCCGGAAAAACGGCGGACACGAGCATCACGGACGTAGATATCGAGTCCGTCGATCGAGACGGCGTGCGGCTTACGCTCACGACCGAAGGCCAAACCGGGGGGCTCACCGCGTATGCGCAGTGCATCGCTCCGGACAGCACTACGGCAGCGCGATCCAAAGCAGACATCAGCTCCGGCAAAGTCAGCATCGACCTGCCCGGTCCGTTCATGACGGGGACGCACTTCGTGTGGCTCCACCTCAAAAAGGACACCACCGACGTAGCATGGGCATCGGCTGGTTTTACCGTAACGGGACCGGCCGTCACATCCATTGCCACCGAGAAAGTGCCCTGCAATTTGGGTGATATTATCAAGGGGACCGTCACACTCAGGGATGCGCCCACAGACGCACGGGTAACCGTAGAACTTATAGACACTTTCGGCCGGGTAACGGACAGTCTGGATACAGCAGCCTCGACAAACGTACCGTTCGAACTGGACTCCGACGGGGTCGCCTCGATTACCGCCCGCATCAGGGCAACGTTGCGGACAGGCAACCGTATCGAAGCCAAAGATTCACACACAGTAGCACTCCTGCGAGATCTACCGCCGGACGACTATCTGGTGGGCATCTGGGCGTCGTACGCCAACACCGCCTGTGCACGCCCGTGGGCGTTTACCTTGCTCGACAAGCAACGTAGACTCGGCGTGGACTTCGCGCTGATGGCCCATTCCGACGCCGATATCTACCACCAGGCCTATGCCGAACACAACATGGCCCCGGCACCGGAAAACATGCACCGTATCTTTTTCAAACTCAATGAAACCTACAAAAACATGAATTTGGCCGAGCCCGGTTTCGAAGACGCTTTCCGAGAGGTCATTCGTTCTCGTGCAAAAACCGGGTACAAGTGGGGATCCCTGGATTTCAGCGTTGGAGATGAATGCGGCTACACAGTGCGCTACGACAAGCATACCGTCAATGCTTTTCGCCAATACCTGGAAAAACGATACAACACTATACAACCCCTCAATAACGACTGGGGAACAGCGTTTACAAGCTTTGCCGACATCACCGCCGAGAGCATCAAGCAAAGCGACCCGGCGGTCACCATTGCGCCAATGCTTCAGTTCAAACTTTTCAGCGACCGTCTTTTCGCCGACTACTTCCGCATTGCACGGGAGGAAGTCCAACGACTGGATCCCCGCAACCGACTGGGACTGTCGGGCACGCGCGACCCGGGACATTATATCGGCTTTGACTGGTATGAACTGATGAAGCATGTGACGCACCTCGCCTTTTACGATGGACTTCAGCGTGAATGCATCCGGTCATTTAAGAAACCGGGCGACCTGATCACAAGTTTCGTCGGTTATGACTTCCTCGATCTTGATGAACGAAACACCCGATACTTCCCCTGGCTGGAGCTTTTCAGCGGCTTCCAGGGTATCAGCATTTACAGCGCAAGCAGTGGTACCTGGCACGGGTATATAAGACATGATCTGTCCTGGCCCGAACGCGCCAAGTGGACTATGGACGAACTCAATGAATTGAAAAACGGTATAGGTAAATCGATTTTGACCGCGCAACGCGAGCCGGCCGCCATCGCTATTCGTTATTCCCAACGCTCGCTGCATGCCAGTTCTGCATGGCTCTCGAATGTCACGGGAATCTGTGAAGTCATCAAGGATATGGGCCTGCAATTCAACTTTGTCGCCGATGAACAGATCGAGCAGGGCCTGTTGCGCACAGCCCCCTGCCGGGTGCTCTTTCTGCCGTTGGCGCAAGTACTTTCCGACCGTGAAACCGCGGAAATCACGGACTTCGTCAACAACGGCGGACGTCTCGTGGCGGTGGGCCGGTGCGGGACATATAATGGCGCCGGTAAAGTTCGTTCCGCAAACGCGCTGGCTGACATCCTCGGCGTACAATGCTCAACCGCCGCGTCCACAGCAACTGATAATGTACGTGTTGACGTAGGCCCAGAGAGCCTGAACGTGCCGATCGACGACCTTGGTATTACAGCGACGAAAGCCGATACCCGAGCTGCTTTCCAAAATCACACCAAGACGCCTGCTGTCACCCGCAACGTCCACGGGCGGGGACAAGCCTGGTTCGTAAATTTTCTCTGGGGGTCCTATCGCGGCTTTCGTTCGGGCGGCGTGGGTGGCGAGGTCGTGGACCGCACCACAACGGACGAAGACACCGCCGCAATCTGGCGGGGTCTGATGTCCACACTCCTTGAGGAAACCGATATCGTTCCACCCGCGCTCATCACCCGGGACGAGAAAACCGTTCCCTACATCGAGCAGGTTGTCTATCGACGCGGTCCCATAACTTACCTGGGTATCCTCCCGCGCTATTTCGGCGGCCGGTACACACGCGGCACGAAACGCGATTGGATCGAACCGCAAGACTTCGCGCCGGTAACCGTCGACGTTCGACGCGAGACCTGCGTCTATAACATGCGTGAGGAACAATTCCTCGGACGTACATCGACCGTTCCCGCCCGCATCACCAGCGGTATCGCCCTGCTCTATGCACTGACGCCTTATCAAGTGAACTCGGTGGAACTGACATCGCCCCCCACCGCCAAACAGGGTGACTCCATCGACATCGGTGTACACGTAGAAAGCCAGACACAGCCAGTGGGCGACCACATTGTTCACCTCGAGATCGTGGGACCGGACCCGGAACTGTCGTCCTGTCACAACATTAATCTGATAACTGAGGCTGGATATGGTGGCTGGACGGTTAACCTGGCTCGGAATGCGCCCCCCGGAAAGTGGACAATCACGGCGCGCGATGTCGTCAGCGGAATACAGTCCACCGCCGATGTCGTCGTCACCGAGAAGTAAGGACCTTGACGCCAGCATATGAGCACGTGCTGGAAAGCAGCGTAACTTAGTCCTGAATCCGTGAGAAAATTGGCAGAAATTGTTTTTTCGGTAACAAAAGGAGGCTGTACAAAACCAGACGGAAGAGAATCGAGAGGACACTTCGAAGCGCATTGAATGCAGTAAAAAGTCAGTTTTTCCCATGAAAACTGACGGAGACAAAAAAAGGAGAGGGACAATGACAAAGACACTCATCGCAACAATGGCAAGTCTCTGCATGACGACAACACTCATCGCGGGGCTGGCAAACTCGCCGTGGCCAATGGTGCAAGGCGGAGCGCAGCACCTCGGTCGGGCCGACGTCGAAGGACCACGCTTCCTCAACACCGTTGTCTACCAATGGGATGGCGGGGGCAGAATTACGCCGCCGACAATCGGAGAAGACGGCATCTACTTCACAACGGGCCAATACGAAGGCTCGGGTAATTCATACTTGGTCGCCGTGGACAGGGAACTTAATGAGAGATGGCGGTACACAAATGACAATAACGACATGGCCACACGGGACGTTCTCACGACAGTGCCCGCCGTAAACGATTCGGGAAGAATATATTTCAACTCGTACTATGGCTCTCCATCTCCATACACCCATGTCTATATGGTTGATGAAGACGGATCCTATGTCGGTGCCTGGGGTGCCACCGCGAATTACGTGCAGAGCGCGCCCGCAATCGATGAAGACGGCAATGTCTACTGGTGCCGCGGCAACGCCAGAGGACTCATGAAAAACACCTCTAGTTTCTACGCTGGCTCTGACGACTACATAGGCGGCGCGCCCGCTCTCAGCGAAGACGGCTCGGCTGTATACGCCGGCACGAATGGCGGAGACGGAATACGACCGCTATACGCCGTGAATACGTCCGACATGAGCGAGAAGTGGCGCGTCGATAAAGGTACACAGGGCGGCGCGCCTCTGGTCGACGGCAATACGATCTACGTACCGGGCAACTCCGAACTCTACGCCATCCGCGATGACGGCAGCGCCGGCACGGAATTGTGGAATCGCACCGATATCGACGCGCCAAGTACTGTCTATGGCGGCTTGGCATTGGGTACGAATGGAGTGTTGTACAGCGGGGAAAACGACAACGGCACCCTCTATGCCCTCGATACGAGCGACGGCTCCGACATGTGGACGCTCGATTTCGGTACCGGGAAAGTCACCGCCCCCGTGATCGACGGCGACGGCATGCTCTACGTCGGCTTCAACGACAGCATCATGAAGATCGAAGATCTCGGGACATCCGGGAGTGTTCTGTGGTCGCTCGACGTGATCGGCAACGTACAGGGCCTGGCCCTCGGCGACGGCCTGCCGGGCATGGGCAGCGGCTTCCTCTATGCCACAACCAGTGACGGATACCTCTACCAAATCGGCATCCCCGAACCATGTACAATCACACTGTTCGGATTGGCGGCGGCCAGCGGGCTGATAATGCGCCGGCGCCGCGACCACCGTTCAGAGCAATAAAAGGTACTGGACAACAATGAATTCAAGCATAAAAAAACCTGTCAATGGACTGTGAAAAATGAGGGCAACGACAATGCATAGAAACATACCATCCCTGGCCTTGGCTTTACTGGCGGGCGTGGCAATGACCGGCCGGATATCGGCCGATATGATTCCACTCCGGTTCATCGATACCTACGAAACGGAGCGCTATCTGAACGAGGCAACGCCACGAAAGTGGGCTCAAACCTTGATCCAGCATGACCCCGGCAGTGGCGGCACTATCTATTCCGATCGCAAAGTCTCAACCAGCCGGGAAACATCGGAACTCATTTATTTCTTTCAGACAAATCGCCCGCTGGAAGAGCTTAAACTTACCGCCGGCAACTACGGCACATACGGAAGTTACGTGCAACTGGCACTGTCGAATGGGCAGACAGCTGCCAACGGCGCCTTCGTCTGGCAATACAGCGGCAACAAATCGACGAACTCTTGGACGCAAAACGATCCTGTCGTCCTGGATACCACCGGCGATCCGGCTTTTCAGAACATTCGCTCGTTCGCGGTGAAAGCCACCTTATACGACGGGTACTACGATTACGGGAACCCCGAGGCAATCCTTAAAGATCTCACGATCGAAGGCAAAGCGGACAGCTCAAGCCAGGCGCTCACCCCCGTTTCCTATCATGACGATTATACAACAAACAAATACCTGACCGATACCCACAGCATTACCGTCCCCGACCCGGCCGGCGAGCTTGTCTGGGAACCGTCAAGCGGCGATCACATCAACGCTGGAACGGGATATGTTGGCTACGATTACGTGACGGAACCGGCGAGCGGCAGCGGCAATCCGTATTTGGGTACTGCTTACCTGGTATACAAATTCGACGGCGACTATCCGCTGCAGGATATCCAGGTCCACGCAACCGGAAAGAGCGTCCCGAACGCACACGTGAGTATTGAAGTCTCGCCCGACGGGAGCGTGTGGGAGTATTACGACGGGTTCACTGACGGCGATTTCAGTCACTTGTCCCCGGATGCCAATCGCATGCTCCATATCGACACGACCGGCGACAGCGACTACCAAGGCCTCAGTTCGTTTTACGTCCGGGTTGGCCTTAACACGGATTATTACTACTATGGATACCCGGGGTCGGCGGTTTATGCGCTTGATGTGCTGGCGTATTACGATGCCAGCTTAGGCCCCACGGGGCTGACAGCTACACTGCTCGGCGAGCCACGAGCCTATTTCGAGGAAATCCCCGAACCGTGCTCCTTGCTGATGCTCGGGATCGCAACTGCCACCGGAATGCTGCGCCGACGCCGCCGTTCCTGACAACACTAAAATTCGAATTGATCAAGTGGAGAGAGCACATGGCGAGATCCAAAACTGCTTATTGGCTGCGTGCGTACCGTTTCACGCTGATCGAACTTTTGGTTGTCATCGCGATCGTCGCGGTCCTGGCATCACTGCTTCTCCCCGCATTGAACCAGGCAAAAGACAAGGCACGGGATATTGCCTGCAAAAGCAATTTGCGTCAGTGGGGTATTTGGTACGGGGTTTACACCACCGACTTCGATGGACGTTACCCAAGCCATTTTTCAGGAACTGACGTGGCCCAGGGACCCGATAGAACCACGATGCTCTGGACATACCTTCAGCGAGCCGACCTGTGCAATACAGCCGAGCAGCGTTCGGTAGCCTGTCCATCACGCCCTTACAAAGGGACCAGCGGCAATCAGCCCTACGGCTACGGCGGTTACGGAAGCACAGGTTCGTCGAATCCATACTACAAGTTGAATGACTGGCATGGCTTTCCGTTCGCGCATCGCCTGAACGCACGCTTCCCCATTCTCCATGATTTTAACTGGTATGGATCGTTCTACAGTACACTGCGTGGCGGCCCGACCTTCCCGACGGAGGGCCTGCGCCGACATGGCGGTAAAGCCAACTTCCTGTTCGCGGATCTTTCACAGGCGCGGCTTAAAGCCTATCATCCCGCACCGGAGTACACCTATTATCCTTTCCCCGGGGAAAGTACCGTGCCATGACGCCATGCGAGAAGGATGAAGGATGAATCCCCGATTGACACCATTTGACGATGTCAGGTTCATCGATTGAGACAAAACCCTGAAAGTCCTTTTTGCCGGTTGTTTTCTCACGGATTCAGGAAAAGATTAGGGCGACCGATTGAGGGACCATCGTCGTCAAAACTCAGGCATTTCTCTATGAAACCGACAAATATGATGTCTGAAGCGGCGTGCGCGCGCCATGGTCAACAGCCGCATTCGCCCCAGCACACCCAAGCATTTTCACGCTTAGCGCGGGGCCTCGTCGGCGCATTGACCTGTGCACTGACTCTGCATGCAGCGGCGGCCGGCAACACGGACACCCCACTGCCCTCCTGGGATTCCGGATTGTCGGTACACTACGTGGGAGAATACGGCGGGGTCCCCTGGGGTCAACCAGACAGGCCGATAGCGCCTGGAAGCCGGGCCGAACGCGTCCAGGACCTCAACTTGTCAGTGGCATCCATTAACCTGAGCGACACCATGTCGGAAGAGTTCCTGAAGCGCTGGGCGGATCTCGCCAAATGGGGTCGGCAGAAGGACAAAATGTTTCTTCCCAGAGTCTACTTCTGGGACGGCCGTGATCGCTTTACCGGCTCATTGCGCGACAGTGAAGTCTACTGGCGCCGGATGGATCGATTCCTTGGCGCCATGGACCTCAATGATTTCTATGCCGTGTGCCTGGCGGAGGAAAACATCAGTCGCAACGGACGTCCCGAAATACTGGATGAACTGTATGGACGCATAAAAGAAAAGTACGACGTCAAGGTTTATCAGTGGTACGACAGCGCCGTACCCGCCTACCGCATTCGCGCCGACGGCTGGGTTATCAATGTTTACAGCACGGGAGGAACAGACTTTCGTCGGCATATCCAACAATACATTCTCGTCGGCAAACCGATCGTGAACATGCCCTACGCCACTTGGAAACGGGGTGAGGCCCCCTGGCCCCAATGGCGGTGGGACGCACTCGAAGGCCAACTGGAGGTGTCCCGTGAATATAATTTGCCGAATGCCTTCTACTGGTGCAGCGGGTATAAGGGACACGGCGGCGGCGTTCATTTCGGCATGGGCGGCAACTCGTGCATCGGCCAAATTAACCGTCGAATTCGTGCCTGGTTCGAAGAAGTGCGCGCCCTGCCCCAAGACTACCATGGGCTGCCGAGTGCCGACCGTGCCAAGGGTGATGTCCTGGAGCTGGGCCCGACAGTCGAAGACAGATTCGAATACCATGACACGTTCAGTGACACACACTTTGTGAATGACGCGAGCATCGAAGGCTTCCGCAACCTGTTCTGGCCGGAAGAGCACCGACTCGTCCTGCGCAGTTGGCGCGGCCGCCCGCCGCAAGCAGCACTTACTTACTCTTTCGTCGGTGACTTTACCGCTGAAGCCCCGGCGGCCAACCTTGCCGTACCGTTCCTCGCTCCCGGCAGTCAGGTTGCCTTGAGCATCTCTCTTCCCGGTCAGGCTGCGCCGCATCGCGCGGTTACTCGAGGCACGGAACCCCAAGAACTGCAAGTACGCACCGAAGGGGATCCTGAGTTTGCGGACGTCAAGCAATTTCAAGTACGCATAGAGATGTCGGGCGTGCTGACCAGCGGAGCGATGGCCGTCGCTATCGACAACCTCTCGGTGGAAGCGCCGCTGATAGTGCCTGCCGAGCCGTCCATCACACTGAAGCCGGTCCCGGACACGTCTGGCACTCTAGCCTATGAAGACGATTTTCAGACTCAAAAGTTCCGTTTCAACACGACCCGAAAACAGAATGACCATATCGAGTGGTCGCGCGGCCAGATCGCGGTTCGCCTGCGGCCTGGTGGATCGCATGCGGAACTCGTCTGGCACGTCGTCAGTGACAGCCCTTTGAAAAACATCCAGGTTGAGGTCGACGGCCGGGCCAACAACGGATCGCTCGGCACCAACCATTATGTGGATGTATCCGCGGATGGCGAACACTGGTCCCACGCAGTGTCGACGGTCAAACTGTCCCATAACCGCAGCGGCTGGGCATATCACGGCCTGGCGGTCGATGTGACGGACACTGCCGCATTTACTGGTATCAAGGACTTTTTTGTACGCCTGCGAATGCGGACACAAGGTTACAAGAAACTGCATCGATACAAATCGGGCATCGTAAACCGATTGCGAATTCGAGCACACAAGGAGACGGTTGAATGAGGAAGGTGGTACACGCAATGGTAGCTGTAAGTTGGCTGGGTCTGCATGCATGGGGCGACATTGACACGGAAGGACTGACACGAACCGAGTGGGCGCCGAAGCTGCCGGGCGGAGCACTGCGGACGGTGTTCGTCGGACCTTACAGCGCGTTGCAGGACGCCCACGAACTGATGATCCGCTTCGATATTGACGGAACCGCGGTTCCCGTGGCAACCGCGTCCAAGTTTCGCGAGTTCGGCCTTGGTGGTCATTACTGGCCGGACCTGATGAAGGGCGATGACGAAGTGCTCAACGATTTGCGAAAAGCACTTGCCGGCGACTGGGAGGTTCTGGCCATGAGTGCTTATCCAGCCTGGTCGAAGTATCCACATGATATTCGGACCGGCATCATCGCTGCCGTAGCGCAAGGCCGGGCGCTGGTTATTCCTAATCCGAAGGTTCTGACAAAAGATCTGGAAGCGGCCGGCGTAACCCTTGAGAGCATGACGGCGGATGAGATTCCCGCGCCTATTGCGAATCCGGAAAAGGCCGATGGCGCCGTCTACCGCTGCGGCAAGGGACGGGTGGTTCAACTGTCGATCAGCAATGACGGGCGTTGGGGGTATCTGCTGAGCCGCTCCGCTCTGCAGGCGGATTTCGAGCACTCGACCGCATGGGCGGCTTGGTATCTCCGGTTGGCCGCGCGCCCAGAAGCAATCGACGCAATCAAAGGAACCCGGGTTGAAAACGGAACTCTGAATATAGCGCTCGATACGGCCGCCGCCGAAGGCGCCCGAATAGACGTCCGACTCCGCCGACACGATACCTATGACACCGTTCTCCATCGAGAGTTACCGGTCGAGAACGCCGAATCGGTCAGCATCGATCTTCCTCAACTGCCCACCGGTACTTACCTGACCGAAGTAAGGGCCGTCAGGCCAGACGGAACCGTCCTGGACTGGGACGCCTTCATGTTTCCTGTCGAGGGTCCCCTGACCATCGCCCAGGTTGCCGCCGGTCCGTCCTCCGCAAAGGTTGGCGATGAAGTAACCGTGACACTGAAAACTGAAGGCGCGACCGAGAATCTTACGGCTGTTGCGCGCTGGTTCGACCAGTGGAACCGTCTGCTGCTGGAAACGGCGCGCGCGCCGTTCACGGGAACGATCACGCTACCGGCGCCCGCCGGGTCTCAGTCCGTCATCAACACAGTAGAGATCCAGCTCGCGTCCGAACGCGGCGCTGAAGCGGTGGGACGTGTGGACGTATTGATGCCCGATAATGTGCCACCCACCGATTTCTATGTACTCTACTGGAACACCGGCGTAGGCGCCTCATGGCGCCGGCAGCTGTACTACGATGTGCTGCGCCGCAAAGGCCTGGGAGACGCCTTCTCGAACTGCGGAATCAACCGGGGAACCGCGCGGGCCGCGGCTCTGGTCCATATGCGCACCGTCCCCTATACAACCGCCTTTCATGGCGTAACGCTTGCCGATAAACTCCTGAACGAAGAATGGCTCGGCAAGACGGAAAAACGAGCGCGAGACACCGCGAAAGCCCACCGCCCTTACAATACCCTGGCCTACACCTTGGGCGACGAAAACTATGTGACGGCGTTCAAGCCCGAGGGCCGCTTCTGCGATACACCGGAAGCCTGGAGTATGTTTCAAAACTTCCTGCGGACGCTCTATGCCGACCTGGACAGCCTCAATGCGCAATGGGAAACAGCTTTCGAAAATTGGGAAAGCATTCGCTTCGACAGCGAGAAAGAGATGCTCCCAAGCCTCGACAATCCGTCGGCCTGGACAGACTACCGGATGTTTGTTGCCCGGCAGTTCAGCGACGCGCACCAGCGCATGCGCCGCGCCATCCGGGAAGAACACCCAGGCGCTATCGTGGGATGGGACGGCACCGAGCAGTATTCGAGCTACGACGGCTACGACTGGTGGCAATACACCCGGGACATGGACCTCATCCAGGTCTACGGACGCTATATCATCCCGGGGATTTATTCGAACAAGATATTCAACGGACAGGCCGTCAAGTCGTTCCGGCCTAATACCCCACTGAGCGGCGCCTGGATGAACTCAGCTGATCGCAACTATGGCGGCATGTACGATCCATGGTACCTTCTTGTGAATGGATGGAACAGCGTGTGGTGGTGGCATTCGACCTTCCTGCATCCGGCCAACGGCGCCTGCCGCTGGAATCTGGAACTGACCCCCATCGTCGAGGCAACCGTCACATCCGTACGAGAAATCAAGAACGGCCCCGGCACCTTGCTGTCGCGCGCACAAAAAGTCATCGACCCGATTGCGGTCCATTATTCAGCCAACAACTGGCACGCCAGTACAATCGAAAGCGGCGTCGGCAGTCACATCAATAACCTCGGCCTCAAATACGAATTCTGGACGGCGCCGAACCTCAGCGGCCGCCTGGTCGGAGATGAGGATATGAAGGAATTGTGGGGCGATATCGCGCCGAAGGGCCACTACGCCGCGGCCTCGAAAAACGTGTACATCCTGTTGCACGACCTCGGTTTCCAGCCGCGCACGGTCGCGCGTCAGGAAATCGAAATGGATGTCCTCGATGAAGCTGGGATCAAAGTACTTTTCCTGCCATTTGTCGTGTCGTTGTCCGACAAAGAGGTCGAGAGGATTAAAGCGTTCGTGGAAAACGGCGGTCTGCTGATCGCCGACTACCACTGCGGTCTGCGCGATCTTCACTGCCGGCGACGGGACACGGCGGCACTGGATGAACTGTTCGGCATCGAGCGCAACGGAACGAATGTCGTTAATTCCCCTGGAAGCTTGACGGCGGAATACGGCTGGCGCGGTCCCGGCATGCGCTTTCGAAGCCGATTCCATGAGCCCGTCAGTCCCGCCGGCGCAAAACCGTATGGATGGCACGAAGACGGTACACCGGCAGTCCTGGTGCACAGTTTCGGCAAAGGAAGGACTGTTTATCTGAATTCCGATCTCTACAGATACGAACTCATGCGCCGTCACGGCGTGGAGGGCGATATACGAGAATACCTTAGAAATCTATTGCGAGATCTTGCGGAGACTGAGGCCGCGGTAGTGCCTGAACTAGAAAGTGGCGGCCCCGCCGCGCACATCGAAGTAACCCAGTTGACTGACGGCGCCCAAACCTACTATGGAATCCTGCCGGATCATGCGGTCGACGACAAGAGTCCCCGTAATGTCCGCATTGAATTCCCCGATAAGCGACACATCTACGACGTACGACGACGGCAATACCTGGGCCACACGAACACCGTTAACCAGGTCTTGCACCCAGGACACGCGGAACTCTTTGCCGCTCTTCCAGGCAAAACAACCGCCCTGAAAGTCACGGCCCCCGAGCGCGTCCGTCGCGGCCAACCTGTGCAAGCACACGTGACGGTCGACACGGCCGACGGGAATCCCGGTACACATGCAGCCCAAGTCCGCGTGACATGGCCGGATGGCACGAAACCGGAATACTTACAGCGGACGCTGGCAATGCCGGCCGGCACGGGACAGTTCGAATTCGTCCCCGCCCTCAATGCGCCGACCGGCACGTGGCGGCTGTCAGCCGTTGACGCCGTTTCGGGAAAAACAGCGGACGTTGCGATTGACGTAGAATAGGCAATACAATGACCTTGCAGACTCCCCATGCCGAATTGCACCGACCAATGCGCCGGCGTTGTACGGCGATCCTCAGTGGCCGCCGAAGCAGTAACGCGGTCCTCCGGCACCACGCCGACAATGCCAATGCGGGCCTGGAGACCCACGTTACGTGGGCGCTGGCGTTCATGTGCCTCGCCCTGCTCCATGCAACCGTAAATGCCGACGAAATGGCACCGGATGAATCGTCGAAAACGGTGATCCCTTATGTTAATGTCATGGACTTCGGCGCGCACCCGGATAACGCCGACAATACACAGCAGATACAGGCCGCAATCAATACCGGCAAAAAGGCCGTCGTGCCACCTGGACGTTATGCTGTAAACGGGACACTGGTCATTGGCGGCAAGGAGTACCTGCATCTGGCTCACGGGGCGTGGCTCGTGCGCTTGGCCGGCCGCACCGACAACACTGAACCGGTCGTACGCCTGACCGGTAATTTTGCCCGGCTGACCGGAGAAGGTCACGCGAGCGGCGTATCAACACAGAATGCCAGCGGCGGCAACAGCGGTGATGCAGTCGTCAACAACGGTGTCGTCAATGTCGGTCCCGTGCGAGCCGAGCAGTACACAAACATCAACTGGTGGGTCATCGAATCCATCTGCATTTCGGGAAGTTCCGCTGATTGGAATGCCTATAATAAGCCCCCCTACCCCGACGATGTCGACCGGAATGAACTGCTCACACTGGTCTGCGGAGCGCCGCTTTCGGCCGGACGGGGCAGTTGCTACAACGGGCGGGTCTCCGGTTGTCTGTTCCGCTACGGCGGCATCGCCATCAAGGCCAACCCTATCTGCAACGGCAATCTTTTCACGAACAACCATTTTTACCGGATCACCCATAGTTGCTATTACTCCGATCGCACAACGGAGAACCTCTTCACCAACTGCTTCGTGCACAGCGCGCCGGGGGTGACGGTAATTCGGCTCGAGAACACCGGATACAACCACTGCTATGGTGTGATGTGCGAGCCTGGGCCAACCGCGGCAAACGGACGCTACACACGCTACTGCAATGTGTCGGCGGATTCTTCGCAAAACGTAATTGTCGGTCACGGCAACACCGGTCATTCGTACATCAACGAAAGCAAAAGCTCGCTGATCATCAGTCACGCTTCCCTGAGCCTGGGCCTGGGGGCATCCTTCGGAAGCGTCAACGCGCGGTCGGTCCAGACAAAAGAGCTTGTTACGGAGAACATTATTTCTCCACTCGACACGAGCACGAGAACTCAGCACAGCGAAGTCTTTGTCAAACGCTTCAAGCCAAGCCAGCCTACAGCGTTTCAAGATGTATTCACCTTCACATGCGACACGGACACGCAGGTTTTTATGATCGAGCTGAGTGTCGCATCGGGGCTTGCCAGCACCGGGAATCATTCGGCGGCAAAATTCATGATCAGCGGGAAACGTGGATCCGGCAAAGCAGTAAGCGCTTCGGTCGACCGCATCGGTGGGGACCCTGCCATCAAATGTCGTACGCGCGTCGATGCCAACAAAGTGACAGTCCAGATCGAACCGTCGTACTACATGCACGGACAATTCATCATCATGCTGCGGGCAAAGAGCACGGGGCAAAGCACTTTGACCAATAGGTTATAATGCTTTGAGGCTTTGAGGTTGATGAATAGAGCAGGTCAGCCCTGCCCTTTTCTTCTAAGTGTCGGCGGGAGCAGTACCCGCATTCCGCTCGCTGAAGACTCGCTCCGGCTGCCGCGTAAACGCGGAACTCAGACCGGACCGGCAAAACGTCCTCGCGGAAACACGACGCGCGGGGCAGGCGTAGAACAGACCGATACACTATTGGAT
>JAIPIM010000039.1 GCA_021734725.1 Minisyncoccota bacterium
CCAGCCCGCTCGCCGTTACAACATAGCATGCAACGCCGCATCAAAAAAGTCGGCAGGCGGCGGCGACCCCGGATTACGCTCTCACCCAAATCACTCCGTCACGTATCACCAATCGCCGAATGCGATTTGTTATCGCTGAAACGAGCCATCGGCGTGCAACGAACACGTGTGGTGAGTGTCTATAAGCGTAAGGACTTTAGTTGACCGGATTGATAACCAATAAGACAAGGAAAGAGGTTGACCATGAAGATGGAATTACTAAGTATACCCCTCATTGGAGCAGGAATTGGTGCATTGCTCGGTTATTTCGGCAAGTGTGCCAGCGGAGCGTGTCCGCTTACGGCCAATCCCTGGCGCGGCGGCCTAATAGGACTCCTCCTCGGGGGGCTTATTGCGGTCGCAACCATCGGGAATGCCGCGGAGAAGACAACCAGCAAAGAAACAGGAGAGACAGTTGCGGAAAACCCTCTGCTGCATATCAAGAGCGCGGAACAGTTCAATAAAGACGTGCTCCAGGCGGACACGCTTGTATTGGTTGACTTCTATGCCGATTGGTGTCCGCCATGCCGGAAGTTGGGGCCGATACTCGAAAGCGTGGCAAAGGAACACAAGGACTATGTGCGAGTTGCAAAGGTGGACGTGGACGACAACCGACGCCTGGCTATGCAATATAAAGTACGCGGGATCCCGCATCTGATGCTGGTTAGGGGCGGAAACGTTGTCAGTACCTCCACGGGGTACACCCCCAAAGAGCAGCTGGTTCAGTGGATCGACAAGTACCGTCTGAAGGCTGAGGATGAATCAGACAGTCAGGGGAATGAAGCGAAGTAAGAAGGAGCTGTGGCAATGCCAATCTTTGAATACAAATGTCTAGCTTGCGGGCATCAGTTGGAACAATTGGTGCCCACTGCAACAGCCAAACCCAAAGCTTGTCCTGACTGCGGTTCTGAGGATCTGAAGAAACAGTTTTCCTCGTTCAGCGCGAGTGTGAAACAAGGGGGTCCATCAAGCGACGGCTGTTCGCTCGCTTCCGAATGTCCCAGCGGCTCCTGCTGCACGGGTGGTTCCTGCCCATTCTAGTCCCAGAATACACATATTTGAATACAAATATTGGTCACCCGAATGGCAGCCTTAAATGCAGATTATGGGGCCAAAAACCGCATTTAAAATACAAATAGAATACAAATATTGGTCACCCGAACTTAACTTACTTGTAACAAGTGAGATAACACCTCAATCAATCGATATGCAGTACTTACCGGCGGTTTTTCGGCCTGTTTTTTGTAATACAAATATGAATACAAATATTGGTCACCCGAACTTAACTTACTTGTAACAAGTGAGATAACACCTCAATCAATCGATATGCAGTACTTACCGGCGGTTTTTCGGCCTGTTTTTTGCGTCTAAGCGTTTAGAGACTATGTGTTGGGGCTGGCGGGTCGCGATTTCAACCGGCGCAAGCAAGCAGCGTTCGAGGGCCTACTGCGAACTATGCTCTGTGATTGTCGGCACGGCAGTCTGCCCTGCTTTGGCAGCCTTAAATGCAGATTATGGGGCCAAAAACCGCATTTAAAGTCGAAAAGCCTCCAGGTAAAAGCCTTAAGTACTTCGTGAATCGGTTGTTAAGTTCGAGTGACCAGAAAATTCCCAATTCACGGTTCAATGAGTGAAGCCGACACCGGAGAGCACAACCCTGCTGAACTTCCTGCCGACCTTGACACCATGACCACAACCGCGTTGAAGTCTGAACGCCTTCGCCTGGACGCCCTGCGTATCCGCTGGGGCACTAAGGCCGGGGCGCGGGAACTCCGGGACGCCATGCTGGCGCAAAGTCTGGGGGAGCTTAGGGCGTGGCTTACAGCCCTTGAGAAGTCCATCCCAGAAGCCGACATTCCAGATAAGGGCGCGGCACTTGCCGCCGTGGAAGAGACGCGGGAAGAGTGCGACAAGCTGAAGTGAACGAATAGCCTGGCAGCGCGGGGCGTCTCGAACATTCGGGGCGTCCCGTTTTTTATGGCGTTCCCCTGGGGAATAAATGAATTAAATGAAGATGAAGCGGGGGAAAAATGGGGCTATACTGTCTCACCGGAAAGCCGCCAAAGGTTAGCCCAGAGTTAGCCCGAAAGATTTAGAGGATGAAGAAAAATTGTTGTAAGTTGTTGGGGGAGAATGGTACGCCCGGTAGGGCTCGAACCTACGACCCGCTGATTAAGAGTCAGCTGCTCTGCCAACTGAGCTACGGGCGCACCGTTGAGGGGTGGCAAAACTAGGTGTTAACTTATCCCGCTATCGGCGGGAATCAAGATGAGTTCGGTGTTCTCGGTGTAAATCTGGCGGCGGGTGGTCGCCGGGTGGAACCGCCTCCCACATTATCAGGTAGTGGAACCGTTTCCCGCAATTATCAGGTCGCTGCCGCTTACGTTGTTGGAGCGGGGTGGATCCGGGTTGCGGAGGGATTAAGACTGTTGATGTTGGGTGAAGTGTTTGCGGATGAACGGCCAGGCGCCGTCCTTGTAGTAGCGGTGTCCTTCGCTGCCGACGTAGAGTTCGCAGTTTTCAGGGGCCCCTGCCGCGGCGTAGATGGCCTTGAGTTTCTCGAATGCCGTCCGTACACGCTGGATCGGGAAGATCTCGTCTTTTTCGCCCGCGATTGCCTCGAAAGGTCTGGGTGCAATAAGCCCGGCAACATCGTACATTTCGCCGAGGCGCAGGATACCGGGGATGTAATTGCAGTCGCAATGATAAATGGTTCCGATGCTGCCCACGTACGTACAGAAATAGCAACTGGGTACGGCAACGGCGATGCGTGCGTCGCAGGCCGCCGCGTGCAATGACGTTGTACCGCCCCCGGAGTTTCCGGTGATCGCTATGCGGTTCGGGTCGATCTCGAGATTGGCCAGGGCCCAGTCAATGAGCCGAGAGATATCCCATACGCGTTCGCCGATGACCGTTCGTCCGACGAGCAGGCAGTGCATAAGTTCCGTGCGGCAGGAATGCAATGTATCTTCTTGGCGGTTTTGGTTGGTGCGGGTTTCGCCGAATGCGCGAGTGGTAGGGGCAATGACTGTGTATCCCTCCTTGACGGCTTGCACGGCTATGTCACGATCACCGCTTTTGATGGACTCTTCTTCTTCCGGATTATTGGCGATACCGACGTATAGGTTTGGCCGGTTATGGCCGTGTGGTGTCAGGACCAGTGGTGCGGGAGTGGTTTGCTTGTCGGGGCGCAGCAGGTAGAAGGGGAGGGGGACGTTCGGTTCGACCCACAGGTGCCAGAATTCGCGCGAATAGTCTTCCAGTTTGACGGCCTCCACCTGTTCGGCCCACGGTTGATGGTCTTGTAAGTCGGTGGCCATGTTGTGGAGACCGAGGGCCCTTTGAAGAGCCGGTCGGAACGCATCGCCCCACCTGGACCATTCGTCAATGGTTGAGCCTTCGAACGAGAATTGCCCGGGCGCTTTGTCGTACATGCTCTTGAAATGGATATCGGAATTGTACATGGGGACAGTCTCACTTTGACAGTATCCCGGTTGGCAGGGACCAATTATTGTAGGCCGTTTCGAATGTTTCCGCGAGTCCCTTAACCCACGTGAGGGTATTGCCTTCCTCGAGTTGGTCGACCTTGATCAAGTCCGACGGGACCCGGTCAATGTCAAGCTGTTTCTGGAGCATGCCGATACAGCGAGTGTGTGCGGCGGCTGCCTGGATCCCGCAGACCGGAGCAGGACCGTCTTTAATGGCCGCAACGGCGGCCGCAAGTTTATTAAGTGGATTCACATTCGGGTCTCCGTAATCACGTTCTGTTCCGTCGCTGAAATGTGCTTTAATTATCGAGTCGCCGTCGATATTGAAATGTACATCCGCATGTTCGAACTCGAAATGAAAGATCGGTCCACGCTGTCGTCTGACGGTGTGCGTGGTATAGAAAAAGACATCCGCTCCGCAGTCCGTGGTGACACGAACGGCGGCGGAATCGTAGTTTTCGATGGGGTTTGCCCGATACAGTTTTCCTGCAATGGATTGTGGCTGCGTGCTGGAGTTCAGTGTATCACCCAGCACATAGAACATGTTATGCAGGTAGTGTGCCGTGGCGTTATTTGCGGGGCTGTCCAACACCCATTGGCCGTCATCGGTTTTCATGCGGCCGGCCCAATTATTGCGGGCGTAGTAGGATGCTTGCCGTGGCCACAGTGTCATAGTGCGAAGGCGCTTGGGTTTACCAAGTTTACCGTTGAGAATGTCTTTCTTAAGGCTTTGTATTGCTTTCGAGAAAGACCACTGGTAGCCAACAGCGACGAAGGCAGGTGTCGCTTTTTCCAATTGGATCAACTCGTTGGCCTGTTCCGCGGTGGCTGCCAGGGGCTTTTCACAGAGGACATTTGAATTGTGTTCGACAGCTGTTCGGATCATGGGCAGATGATAGTGGATGGGGGCGGCTATGACGACAATGTCCGCAGTCATTGTTCGATAGAAGTCGTCCATTGTATCAAAGACTTGGACACCGCGTTCAGCGAGCTCGTTAAAGCGCGGCGATTGCGCGGCGGTGGGATCAATGGCGGCTACGAGACGCGCACCCCATTTTTCGCTTTCATCCAACAGGGGATTGAGATAAAACGTTCCATAGCCATTGATGCCGGCAAGCGCGATTGTGACGGGTTCAGACATTGTGTTGTTAGTACCTTTAGCGTTAGTTTTGGAAGATCTGGCTGAGTCTTTGACGGTCCCCTGCATGGAGCCGCCGTTCCGTACCGGTTCAGGCAGTAGGCTCTTGTTCTTCGAAACGAATCACACGATCTTCATCGGCAGCTTGACGCGCCAACAGGCAGGCTTCTGTTACCGTGAAGACGTCTTTCGTTGTCAGAAGAGTGTCTCGACTGCCTTGTGTCAATGAGAGGAAGTCACTGAATATGTGGCGCGGACAGTCGATTTCAAGCGGAATTTGGCCACTGTGATCGGCATTGATCAGATACACGTTTCCGTGACGCACCTCGATAACGCCGTCAGTGCCCGCGACGCGAATACGGTCGTCGCCATGGGTCACCGCGTTTTGCGGTCGGAGGAAGTCCAGGCTCGCTGCCGCGGAGACGTCGTTTTGCAGGGTGAAATGACACATTGCCGAGACTTCCAAATCGCCGTGGTCCCGGTTGAAACGGGCCGAATGACTGGCGCGGACGGAAGTGAAAGGTTGTTGGGTGAACCAGTAAATCCAGTCGATAGCGTGACTTCCCACCCACGGGATAATGCCAGTGGACGTTTCTCTGTGCTTATAGAATTCCGGCCGGGTTCCCAGCTTGTAGGATTTGCGGGCATCCAAGAGGCGTGGTGTTCCAATGGCTCCGTTTTGGACCAGTGAGTGGGCGGTATAGAAGGCAGGGTCGTAGCGCAGCCCCATCATTGTCACTAGTTCGGCGCGGTTCTTTTGGTATGCGTTTTTGAGCTGTGCCAATTGATCCAGGGTTGCGGCCACCGGTTTTTCGGCAAGCACCGAAATTCCGCGGTTCAGGGCTTCGGTGGTCATGTCCGCGACCTGGTGAAACGGTCCGGCAACACTCACGATATCCGGTGCTTCCGCGTCCAGCATTTCCCGGTAGTTCTGGTAGACCGTTGGATCATAACCAAGTTGCACGGCTTGTTCCGTAAGCGGCGAAACATCATCCTCGTCGGTTCCGCTTGAGACCGCCGCGAGGTTTACGTCCGTGTGTTTTTTAAGGCCGTCGAACACGTAAGCATTGTGTCCGCGGCATCCGATCATGGCGAGTTTCATGGAATGTCCTTTGTTGGCGCGTTCGTTATCGATAGATCGTCGTTTCCTTATTTCTCCATTGTGTTCCGGCAGCCGACGAAGGTATTGGCACACTGAGGAGCCTCCCCCTCTGTTTTTTCCCCTCAGATCCATAGATCTGTATGTTATCCTGAACGAATCATGGTGGACAGGAGATCTTTTGTCCCGTCAGTAAAATCATCCGGCGGTGCTCAGGATCACGGGCTCTTTTTCTCCGGCTTCGACCATGCATCGTTTAAGTCGCCGCGCAAGATCTTCACGTACCGCGGCGTGTTCGCTGGAGCGTACAAGGTTATTTTTTTCGTGCGGGTCCGCTTCCAAGTCAAAGAGGAAGGCTTCGTGATAGACGTCCGCGCGGGGCCCCCTGTAATTGTGTGGCGCCTCAACGCTGTACTTCCACTTCTTGGTTCGTATTGCGCGCCCGCACTGGCTTTCACTGATTTGGAGAAAGACTTCGTCTCGCCAATCATCGACCGCTCCTTCGGCGAGGGGTTTCAGGGACCGACCTCTAACGTAAGCGGGCACCTCAAGTCCGGCGATATCAAGGATTGTGCGAGGCAGGTCAATGAGGCTGACCAGTTTGTCGATTACTTTTCCGCCGGTAAACCCCGGGCCATGGATGACCATTGGGATGTGGGTGCAGCCGTCGTGGCAGGAGCGTTTGTATTCGCTGTTTCGAGTGCAGAAGTGGGAGCCGTGGTCACTTGTGTAGATAATAATGGTATTGTCGGCAATCCCTTGCCGTTCGAGTTCTTCGCGAATTCGGCCGAGATTTTTGTCCAGGCTGTGGCAGCAGCCGAGGTAGTCCGGGTATTCCTCACGCCAGTCGCCGCCGGTGTCTTCCAAGTCTCCGGGAACTGTGAAGTTTTTGAATTGCTCCTTCGATCCCTTGGGCCCTTCGTAGTGCTTGTGGTCATTCTGGTGATGTGGCTCGATGTACGAAACAAAGAGGTAGAAGGGGTTCTGCGTTTTGCGGTTCTGGAGGTATTCGATGACCCAGTCCGTCTGTGCGTCCGCCCGGTAGCGGCCATCGGGGAAACAGCGCTTATGTCCGTCGGCGTCGAACATGTGTCCGTCGTAACTGTGCGACGTATATTCAAGTACGTCCGAGGCGAGCCAATAATCTTTAAACCCGCCGCGTCGGTTCAGGGGTACGGCGTTTTCTCTGAAGTTAATATCTTCTTCGAGGTGATCGTCTTCCGGGCTGTAGCGTCGATGGGTGGACGCCAAGTGCCATTTCCCAATATACCCGACGTCGTATCCGAGTTCCGACATCCAGTTTGCGACCGTCTTTTGGTCCTGGGGTAAGGCGACACCGTTTCGATAACAGCCGACCTCCGCGGCGTACTTGCCGGTTTGCAGGCAGGCGCGTGCCGGGCCGCACACGGGTTGGCAGGTGTAAGCGTGTTCGAAGCGCACGCCTTCACGAGCCATACGGTCCAAGTTCGGTGTGACGTCGAGCGGTTGACCGTAACAGCCGCACGTATCCCAGCGTTGCTGATCACTGAAAAAGAAGACAATATTCGGTTGCGCCATCATGGATATCCTATCCACAAAAAAAGGGAAATTCACCTGGGAATCCAAGCACGGGGTCGACACCTTTTCGCGCAGGATTAGGTATATACTGACCATATTAGGCGGGTTTGGAAAGTCAAGCCATACCTTGCATTCACAGTCCAACGTTTTACTTTGCGATGTAACCTGAAGCACGGATTCAAGGGGCGGCTAAACAATGCCATGTCTTATGGGCGTGGTTTTTTTTACCCTTGTAGAGAGGACAGCCATGCGAAAGCCGAACATTTTAATTGTGATGACGGACCATCAGCGTGCGGATACTGTGTTGCCTGAGCACCCGGCGGTCACGCCGAATGTTGAGCAGTTGGGGCGTGACGGTGTGACCTTCACAAACACATTTTGTCCTACACCGCATTGCTGTCCGGCGCGCGCGACGTTTTTTTCGGGATTGTATCCATCGCGGCACGGTGTTTGGAACAATGTCTGCAATCGGCAGGCGCTGAGTCGTGGGTTGAACGAAGGGGTTCGTCTGTGGAGTGAGGACCTGGCGGACGCCGGTTACGATATGCATTACGTAGGAAAGTGGCATGTCAGTTCTCTGGAGTCGCCGGCGGACCGAGGATGGCAGGAGCACGAAATCAGTGCAGGGCCGGGCGCTTTTCATGGCATGAGTTGGGAGCGTTACAGAGAACTGGCGAGCGAACCTGACTCAACGCAGCGCGGGGAAGGGGAAATACTTCGCCCCGGCTACGGTACGTACCGGACATACGGCGGTGTATCCGATGAGGAATGGTCGCACCACGATGAGGGCGCAACCGAAGCGGCTCTTGACCTGTTGCCCGGGCTTGGAGCGACGGACACACCGTGGTGTCTGTTCGTCGGTCTGACCAGCCCGCATGATCCGTATTATGTCCCTCAGAAGTATCTCGATCTGTATGACCTTGAGGATATTCCTTTACCGCCAAGCTACGCTGATGAAATGGGTGACAAGCCGCACGTTTACAAACGGATGCGAGACATGCGCTGGGGGCAGCTGAGCGAGCGGGAAGTGTGTAACGGGATTCGTCATTTCTGGGCCATGTGCAGTTACATCGACGACCAGTTCGGAAAGCTTCTCGAAGCGCTGGACAAGGCGGCAGCGAGTGACAATACGCTTGTCTTATTCTGCTCCGACCATGGAGACTACTGCGGTGAGCATGGTTTGTTCTGCAAAGGGATCCCTTCCTTCCGCGGGGCCTATCATGTGCCGGCGGTAGTACGTTGGCCGGCCGGAATCGCAAACCCCGGACGCCGTGTGGAAGCGTTTGTTTCGCTGGCGGATGTTGCGCCCACGCTGCTTGATATCGCGGCAGCTCCCTCAGATCGTTATTTCACGGGCGCAAGCCTAGTGCCGTTCCTGCGGGACACCACGCCGGGTGACTGGCGCGATGCACTTCATACGCAGTGCAACGGCATTGAACTGTATTACACGCAGCGCTCCGTTATGACCAAGGACTACAAGTATGTATTCAACGGTTTTGACGTGGACGAGCTGTACAATCTGCGGAAAGATGAGCATGAGATGCATAACTTGGCGCACGATTCGGAGTATGAACCCGTAATACGGGACATGTGCCGAAGGATGTGGCGGTTTGCGTACGAGGAGGACGATTCCGCGACAAATCCCTACATCACGGTCAGTCTTGCGCCGTATGGTCCCGCCGAGGCGTTTCGGTAGCCGGCATTATTCACCACGAATCTGGTTACGACAACCATGGCGAGGGGAAAAAGGACAAGCATCATCGTGCGTGTATGAACGCCCTTGACCTCAGGTTTCAGAGCTAAACCGTTTTTTCTGCTGCCGGCTGGAAGCCTACACTACTTTATTTTAGAGGTCGGAGGTATTCGTCTTGGAAAGCTATTTCGGCCAGTGTATTGCGTTGAGTGCGGTTTGCTGCTTCGACAGTCTCCGCCGGATGGCCCACCGCGATCAGGCTTGCCACCTGGACTTTGCGGGGCAGGGCCAGGAGTTTTTTGAGTTTTTTCTGATTGATCCAGCCGATCCAGCATGTGCCCAGTCCACGTTCCGTGGCCGCGAGGATAAAATGTTCTCCCGCGATTCCGGCGTCCACCATGTAATAAGGTACTTTGGACACCGTAGGCGCGAGCTGATGGGTGGTGATGTCTTTTTGCACGCACAGAGCCACAATCACGGGCGCGTTCGCAAGCCAATCATGATGGATCCCCGGGAGCAGTCCTTCTTTTAGAATCGCCTCTTGTTTTGCCTGGTTTCGGACCACGACGAACCGCCAAGGTTGGCGATTGCAGGCGGAGGGGGCAAGCCGTGCGGCTTCCAGGCAGGCGCGAAGATCGCCGTCATGGACAGGTTTTTCGGGATTGTAGGCTCGGCAGCTGTGACGTTTGCGGACAAGATCTAGGAACATGGACGGTGCCTGATTTTCCATTACTCATACCTCGAGTTGGCGGTGCGGCAATACTACGGTTTGCAGGTATGGCCCCGCATGGTTGACGTTCAGAAATCTATCTGTACGATATCGTGTATTTGCACGTGCGGTACTCGGACCGTGACAGTGTCTCCGGCGTAGCGTGATTCCAGCGCGATATTCTCCGGCTGCAATGTCACCCGTGAAGGGGCCTTCTCTGAGCGTACCTTCAGAACAGCGTTATTAACTGGGGCCAATTCTTCGATAATGGTTCGATTGGGAGACAGGGTTTCGCCGGCGCCGCGGTTGACCAGGTTGAGCATCTGCCTCCCGTCTTTTTCGCGGGCAATGAGTTCGAGTCTGGGTGACGCGTGCATCGTGACTGACCATTGGATGCCGAGATCGTCAATCAATTGATCAACGAGTTGTCTTATGCGCGGGAAATGCATGGTGAAGTAATTGCGGAACAGGGGGCCGTGTACGGCAAGGATGGTTCCTTTGCCGAGGCTTCGGCGAGTCACCAGCACCGTGTCTTTTCTCGGCAGCCGGGGTTCAAGATTTCGGACAGCGCACAGTACCGCTTCCGTGTCCTTATCTGGCGCCACATTTTGCCAGACGCCCGATACTTGCGCGGCTTCGCTTCCGACGGGCAACTGCACCGTGCATTCGCTTGCGTCTCCATTCGGCCGGCAGCCGACCAAGTCCGGGACTTCCGCGGCCAGATGCGCGCCGCTGAGCAGCAGACATCCGCCCTGTTCGACCCAGTCCGTCAGCCGGTCGATCAGAGTCTCGCCCAAGTGCGTTTGTTCGGGGACGACCAGCAAGCGGTATTGTGATGCGCGCGCCTCGACATTTTCGACGGTAAGCAGATCCGTTGAGCGGCCTGTTTCGATGAGTGCGTTAAGGGCCCCCTCCAGCGGTTCGATGGAATCACCGTAGTTAAAGAGCGGCGCGTTACAGCTGTAATAATGATCGGCCACGTGTAGAACGGCGGTCTCGGACGTGGATGTTGATTTGAAGCATGCTTTTTTTCTTGCACGACAGAAATCCGCCACTTCGGCGATGATCTCGTGTTCCCATCCGGTGAGCCACCCGGTGCGATGCGGTTTGGCATAGACCATGACGGCCCCGCCGAGCGCCAGGACTTCTGACACCTCCTGCTTCAAGTGCAGTGCGGATTTCATGGCCCAGGGTGATTGCGGTGCGCTGTAGTTACGGGTGAACCCCCACACCATCAAGTCCCAGGTTACCCCCCGATTGTCGAGCATGCGGCCTTCCAGTGCTGCTCGTGCGGCCCCCCAGTTCGGTGTGTAATCGCCGCTGAGATAATCGACCGGTACCGTCATCGGTTCGGGCTGGCGGACGGTGTACATCCAGTTCGAACAGATCAGGCAGTCTGGTTTGGCACGGTGAACGGCATCGGCGTAGTTTGCGACGTATTCGCGGAACAGATCCCGGTGGAAATCGAGCCATGCTTCCCAGTGAGCGTCTTCGCTCGATGTCGGTACCTCCTGAATGCCTGTTCTCCCGGCAAACTCCTTGCGGCATGCATCGCACCAGCAGGGTACGGCACCCCAGTTTTCGCCATCAACCCAGAACCCGTCGACATCGTATTTTTCAACCAGTTCAAGCATTTGCGGTATCATCAACTGTTCCGTGTACGGGCTCAACCGACAGGTTGCACGTTCTGTTCGTTCACCATTGACATCCATGGCGGCCCACTCGGGATGCAGTTCAATGGCCCGGTTGTCAATGACGCCCGAGTAATGCATGCCGAGTTTGATGCCGAGGTCGCGCGTGACGTCACGATGTATGCGGAGCGCGTCTTTCACGACGCCTGGCGAGGTTGAACCTACGTCGGTTGGCCAGGAGGTATATCCAGGGTGGCCCTTGCAGTCGCACTGTATCCAGTCGGGCGCGATGTGTGTCAGCCGTTCCCGGAGGTGGTCTGGTGTAAGTTCTCTTCCCAGTTCCGTATCGGTCTCTTTTGCATGGAGGTCGTAGTGGATCCCGAAGAACACGTCCTTGTGCCAATTACGCGACTTACTCATACCATGGTTACTTTCAATTATGTCTTTATACTTTGTCCGCCGGTGTTGGTTAGTCGGCGCACGGGTAATGATGCATGTGTCCCCCTAATATCGGGCGCTTCCGGGAAAACCCAATCGGAAATTCAGGAAAAAGGTTCGCCAGGGGTTGACGTCATACGTTTCGACGTTATGAATGAAGCTGGACTTGATCTAAACTGGACCCTCGCGAAAATAGCGAAACCTCAGGCGAAACAGGCACGAACATGGGTGCGATACCGTTTCGCATGGCGACTAAACGAAGGTGAGCAACGAACGATGAATTCTTACGCTGTTATCATTTTGGCGGCATTGCTTCTTGAGTATGTCTTGAATCTTGTGGCCGACACATTGAATCTGCGGTCCGCGCGGAATCAGCTGCCCACCGAATTTCGGGACGTGTACGATTCGGAAACCTACAGTACATCGCAGGATTATTTGCGGACCACCACCAAATGTGGCCAGATTGAGGGAGCCTTTGGGTTGCTAGTTCTACTTCTGTTCTGGTTTGCGGGCGGGTTCAATGGTTTAGATCGTCTGGTCGTGAGTTGGACTGCCGGCGGCTGGGCAGGCCATATGGTGGTGCGTGGGCTGATTTTTGTCGGCACTCTGATGGTGGCGCGCCTGGTTTTGTCGTTGCCGTTCGACATCTATTCGACGTTTGTGATTGAAGAGCGATTCGGTTTCAACAAGACAACGCCTGCCACATTTGTGGCGGATCGCCTTAAGGGTATTGTCCTGGCGATTCTCCTGGGGGGTCCCCTGTTTGCTGCTGTTCTCTGGTTTTTCCACGCCATGGGTGATCTGGCCTGGCTTTACTGCTGGGGAATCACAGCTGTATTTACCCTGGTCGTGCAATTTATTGCCCCTCGCTGGATCATGCCCTTATTTAACAAATTCACTCCACTCGAGGATGGTGAACTGAAGGATGAGATCAATGACTACGCAGACGATGTGGATTTCTCTCTGGAAGGTGTGTATGTGATGGATGGTTCCCGCCGCAGCACCAAGTCCAATGCGTTTTTTACGGGTTTCGGGAAACACAAGCGAATAGCGCTGTTCGACACCTTGATAAAGAAACATTCGGTACGTGAGTTGGTGACGGTCCTGGCGCATGAGATTGGACATTACAAGAAGAAACACATACTTCAGGGCTTGGTCATAAGTATTGTTCATACGGGTGTACTGTTTTTTCTCTTGTCCATTTTTCTGCATCACGAGGGACTTTTTGAGGCATTTTACATGGACAGGACTCCCATCTATGCCGGGTTCATCTTCTTTGGACTGTTGTTTTCCCCGATAGAGATGGTCCTGAGCGTTGTGTTGCATGCGTTTCTTCGTCGCAATGAATATGAGGCGGACCGTTTCGCGGTCGATACGACTGGATCCGCCGAGGCTTTTGCGACGGCACTGAAGAAACTCTCTCGCGACAATCTTGTCAACCTTACGCCGCACCCGTTCTATGTTGCGTTGAATTACTCACATCCTCCTGTACTGAAGCGTATTCGCGCTGTCAAGGGGAACACCGGCAAGCGAGTCAGGTGCTGAAGGGGAACCGGCGTACGATAGCGGGTTACGATGAGGACAGACGCAATGGTCAACCGTCATCGTCGTCTCCTTGCTTGACTTTCTTGCTGGTTGTCCGTGGAGTATTGATGACCTTCACTGATATTGGGTGCGTCAAGCGGTTCAGTACGGCGGTTCTCCCGAGCCGCCGGTGTTGTGTGTGTGGGTGACGGCGCGGTGGGTTTGGCGAATGTTACGTCTGGGTGGTACGTTACGCGAAAGGTTTTTGGTGGGGGTCGAAGCGGGGGCGACAACTCCGATTTATGAATTATCGTGACGCGAACGCCGTACAGGAAGGGCATGTACCATGTCGAAGGAACAATCCAAATCCGATACCCAGGTTGAGCGCGAACAGAAATTGCACGCTGTTGTCGACTTTGTGTGTCTGAATCAAGAGTGCGGCGCGGTCGTCAAGTTTGATGTTCTGGGGCTGCAGCGATCGAAAGGCAAGGTGGTGTGTCCTGAGTGTCGACGCGAGTACCACTTTGACCGGTCTTTTCTCGATAAGCTGCAGCGGTTGCGCAAGCTCATTTTTGCAGTGCGCGATGCCGAGGATATCCTGGGCGATATCAATGTTGCCGTGACGACTCCAATGGGGGAGGTCAAGGTTCCGTATCGCCTCCTGCTGACGCGGTTGAACACCACGATCACCATAGGGGTTGGTGGGACGCAGGTGGACTTTAACTTCCGCATCGAACCATTGAGTGATGGAGGCGTCCGTTAGGTTGCGGTTATCGTTCTTCCGGTTTGTGTGAGAATCGAACAGGGTGGACGATTCCGCACTCCGTGTCCTTCATCGTTGCCCGCTATCCCCGTGCGGGTTCATTGACCGATCACTATGCATGTACAGGTGCGGAAGTTGCGTCCGCGTGTCGTACTGAGGGCGAATCAAACACTGCCGACAACGCTTCGAGGTTTACCGTTCATGGGCGTGGTTGTTTATCTAGCGCTGGCAGGTTGGGCAGTAGAACGTTGAGCGTCCTGCCTGGACAATACGGCGGATGCAGTTTCCGCATTCGGGGCATGGTTGTCCATTTTTCCCGTAGACGTTGAGGCACGTTCGGAAATGGCCTTCCGCACCGTCCGGCGTCCGGAAATCTCGGATCGTAGTTCCCCCGCACGTGATGGCATCGGTGAGGACGGTGCGGATACTTCTCACAATTCGAATACAGCGTCTATTTCCCAAGTTCTTGCCTTTTCGGCGTGGGCTGACGCGCGCCATGAACAGTGCTTCATTCGCGTAGATATTCCCGATGCCCGCAACCAGGGTTTGATTCAGGAGTAGATTTTTCACGGGTGCGATTGAGGTTTCCATCGAACGTGATACATAGGCGGGAGTGAACTCGGTCCCGAGCGGCTCGGGACCGAGTTTGTTGAGCATATCCGGGTCCGTTCCGGGGGCAGACAGTGTTGCGGGGAGCATCATACCGAACCGGCGCGCGTCCTCGAACCGCAGGGTACTGTGGTTGTCCAACTGCCAGACGACGTGCTCATGTGGCAATCGGGGGGTGGCGGTATCACATACCTTGAATGCGCCGGTCATGCCCAGGTGACATACGACCGCACGCTGATTGGACAGTTCGAAGACAAGGAACTTACCGCGTCGCCGCAGAGCGCGAACGGTTTGTCCCTCTATATGTTGTTGCAGACGAATTTCGTTCAGGGGATGGCGCAAGGCACGTGTGTACGTCGAGACCGTCCTGACCTGACGTCCGACTACGTACGGGCGGATTGCGGTGCAGACTGTTTCGACTTCGGGGAGTTCGGGCATTGCCGTGAGTTATTCGGGTTAGCCGCCTTGCGACATCTTTCCGCATGGCGTGGGTTAGTGTTTTGAGTGAATCCTCAGGGCAGCCGCATCCTGCTGAAACGCATTGTGCGACCTCTCAATCACGTCATAAGGCGAGGTGCTCTGGGACGTGCACACCCCTGGTAAGTTCTTCAAAGCCTTCCCGTTCCCGGATGAGGTAATGCTCGCGGCCGTTGACCAGCACTTCCGCCGGCCGCAGGCGGCCATTATACTGATAGCTCATGACGTACCCGTAGGCACCCGCGTTTTCAACCACGACGATGTCGCCGATCTGGGTTCCCTCCGGCAGTTCACGATCTCTGGCCCAGTAGTCGGTGTTTTCACATATTTGACCGCACAGTCCCACAGGCTTCCGCGGTTCGTCTTCTCGTCCATTCACGTAAATGTGATGGTAGGCATCATACATGGCTGGTCGCGCGAGCACGTTCATCCCGATGTCCGTTCCGACGATGCGTGTGTAGCTGTCTTTAATGGCGTGGACTCGTCCGACCAGATAGCCTGCGTCTCCGGTAAAATAGCGAGCCGGTTCCATCATGAGGCGTGGCGGACGAAGGCCGTACTCATCCAGTTTTTCCTTGAACATGATCGCAACTTTTTTCGCGGCTTCCTCGATGTGCAGGCCTGGTTCGTGGGGTTTGTATGGGATTCCCAGGCCGCCGCCAAGATCGATGAATTCGAAATCAATCTTGAGTTCTTTTCCGGCGCGACCGATTAAATCCATCAGCAGTTCAGTGACAAACGCAAAATAATCGGCATCCGTCACGCAGGATCCCGGCATCATGTGTGCACCGAAGCGGGTTATCCCGGCTTCCTTTGCGGCCGCGTATGCATCCAGCACCTGATCCGGATGAAGGCCGAATTTTGCTTTTGGCCCGGCGTTGGTGACGAAATCTCCGACATTGCTGCGGCCATAGCCCGGGTTAATGCGGAATGAGAGCACGTCCGGCTTGCCAAATGTCAGGACGCGCGGCAGGAGCGAGACATCATCGAGGTTGAAGATGACGCCGCTGTCGAGCCCTTGTCTGATATCTTCGTCAGACAGGAAATTACCGCTGAACATGACGTCTTCGCCACCCATGCCGAGTTGTTTGGCCAGCAGAATTTCGTTTACACTGGCGGCGTCGATGCCTGCCCCTTCCTGTTTCAGTATATGTGCTATCGCCAAATTGTTGCAGGCTTTAATGGCGTAGAAAAAACGGAAATCGTCATAGTATTTTTTGAAGGCGGCGAATGCCCGTCGAAAGTTGTTGCGGATCCGATTTTCTTCATACACGTAGGTAGGGGTCCCATACGTGTCGGCGATCGTTGTGACGGGTACGTCTTCCAAGAAGATGTGCTGGTTGTCGATGCGCATCAGTTAAAGCCTTATGACTGATTACATGGGTAACGACTGATTAACGTCAGCCAGTAATCTAGTGTTGTGTGCTGTAAATACGAATGTCAGCTACGGTCAGATGTCATGCACCAGGAGGCCGTCACGCAGCTTCGGTTCGAACCACGTGGATTTCGGCGGCATGATATCCCC
Organism: Minisyncoccota bacterium; assembly: GCA_021734725.1. Classification (GTDB taxonomy): domain Bacteria; phylum Verrucomicrobiota; class Lentisphaeria; order Oligosphaerales; family MVZH01; genus JAIPIM01. The sequence goes on from JAIPIM010000039.1 coordinate 16,691, forward strand.
GGCATCCGAAATCGCCATGAGCTGTTCGACGGTGGTGGGGTACATGCTGAAGGCAATATCGGCATCGCCTGCGTCAACCCGTTCTTCCAGTTCCCTGGTGCCGCGGATTCCTCCGATAAAGTCGATGCGGTCATTGATGCGCGGGTCGTTGATTCCGAGCAGGGGGTGAAGAATCGTATTTTGCAGAATGCTGGCGTCCAGCTTTTCGGCTGCGGTCAGGTCGGGATCCGGAGCAGGGAAGGCCACGCGCCACCACTGGCCATTCAGGTACATGTGGACGACCCCCGCTTCTTTAGGCTCGGGCGTGCTGGCGGGGCCGATGTCAGCGCGATGTCCAATGTCTTGCAACAGGGCGTCGGGACCGTAGCCGTTCAAGCCCGAAACAACACGGTTGTAGGGGAGAATAGTGAGCTCAGTTGCGGGAAACGCCACTGCCAGGAAGAAATTGTAGTCTTCCTTGCCTGTGTGACCCTGGTTTTTGGCTCGGCATGCGGCGCGTGCGCGGCTTGCACTGGCGGCACGATGATGGCCGTCGGCGATATAGAAGCATGGCACGGCAGCGAAAGCATCTTCTAATGGTTGTGTGTGGAAACGCTCTACGCGCCATACGGAGTGGGTAACCCCGTCCTCAGCGACGAACGAAAAAAGTGGCGGTGTCTCGCGGACCTTCCTTACGATCTCACGTACATCGTCGGTGTCGCGGTAGGTTAGGAAGACCGGACCCGTCTGGGCCCCCACCGTGAGGATATGCTGCGTACGGTCATCCTCTTTCTGCTGGCGGGTCTTTTCATGTTTCTTTATCACATTGTCGTCGTACTCATCTACGGCGGCGCAGGCAGCGACGCCTGTCTGGCGTCGACCGTTCATTTCAAGCTGATACACGTAGAACGCCGATACGCTGTCCTTTGGCATCGGCACTGTTTCCTTCAGTGAGATATAGTTTTCCCGCGCCTGTTGGTAAACAATACGGCTGTAGGGGGACACGTCTGCTGGAAGGTCCACTTCAGACCGTGTCACCCGGACAAAACTCAGCGGGTTTCCTCGCACCATGTCAAGAGCCTCTTTGTTCGACATTACGTCGTACGGCAGGGAGGCCACGTCGGACGCGCGTTCCGGGCTTGGAATGACTGCGTTAAACGGTGAAAAAGTTGCCATTATAGATCCTTAGTTTGAGCCTATGCGAAAAGGG
>JAIPIM010000040.1 GCA_021734725.1 Minisyncoccota bacterium
ATGGTCAAGAAACGCGATCTCGCCGGTGAGCCGGTAAAGCGACAGACATCCTTCAGCCACTGCTGCCGGATAATCGTGGGTCGGCCACTGGTCTGTATTCCAGAGATTGGAATAGTGCCGCGGCCAGTAGCCGGTCACGTTTGGAGTGACTGGGCGGCCGTTGTGGATGCTCACCTGCCCGAAGTACCTGCCCGGCACCTCATCGTACGCGTGATCAAGATACGCCCGGACCGCATTGCGCGCCATACCCACAAATTCATCGGCCTGCGTATATTCTGCCGCGCGTAGAAGGCATTGTGCCCATAAACCGATCTCGCTTGTGCAAACCTTTGAGTCCCAGCGGCCCATATCCGGTTCGTTTGGCACCAGTCCAGTCGAGGGATCCCGGTGTGAATAGCTGTAGCGCGCGATGCGCAATGCAGTTTCCAGTAAAGCGGCATCTCCCGTCTTAGCACACAGCCAAGCCAATGATTCGCAAAGGATTCCACCGGCTTCCAGAAATGCATGTCCCTTTTTCCCGTCATCGTGCCGATTGAAGCCGCCCGAAGGTGGGTCGTAGACATGACGCCTGGCCATGGTGCGGATGTATCTGGCCGTTTTCGCGGGGGCACGCCGCCAGAACACATGCCAAGCCGGCGTGATCGGTCGCAGCTCGTGGTGGCCCTGATGGAATTCGACGACTTCTTCACGAAAAACGTCGTAATAGGCATGATTCCCCCACCGGAACATTCCATTGTCCGCGACGCACAGCGACAGGAAGGCGTCCACGTAATCATCCGCTGCCTCAGCGTATTGCGTGTCCGCCGTCAATTTCGAGAGGGAGTAAGCGGCGACGATCATGGGCTGGTCCCAATACAGAGTGCTGCCCCGAGGTGCGCCGATCAGCCGATAGACGCGTTGCGGAAGATGATTGCCTTCCGGAAGGCGTCCTGTCTGTGTGTTGACCACGCTGGGCCACATGGCGCCACCGATCTCACTCGCGGCAGAGATCAAGCCCCGCAGATGGCTCGCACAGTTTGAAAGATACTGAGTCACTGCCAATAGTCCGGCAAGACCTCTTTTTCCGCTGCCAGCAGCTCATCGATCATGGCCCGGCTGTCGGCCAGACTGGAGACGAGGGGATCACACACGAACGCCCTGTACAACACGTCCCGGTCGCCTGTGACAGCGGCGCGTGCCGTCAATTCGTGGGTGTCCAGTACCTGTTGCCAGAGCCCGCGCAACCCGACGGGTGCGTCGCCGATGGGGCGCGGCGTCACCGTGTCCATGCTGACATCACACAACATCTCCAGGAATGCATCCTGCGGCATGTTCGGAACGGCACCGTTATTCGCGGTATTGATGTAGAATGGCTTGTCCAGACCGCCCCACATGGCCTCGATAATATCGGTTGCGTGGTCCGGCCCCGTTCGTTCAAAGAACGTTGCCATGGGCTCGGTGCCAAGCACGTAGGAATCGACCTCATCCCACATGTCGGCATGCCGCTCGTAGCGGTCGCCCGTCTCCCAGATTGACAGTGGCGGGATCGGCTCGGGGGTTTGTCCCAGGCCCTGCCAGAAACGGACGTATTCCTTGGTGTGCCCCGTGCAGGCCGGTACCGATCCAAGGGCTTTATACAGCTCATAGCTGATCGAGCAGTTGAAAATGGCTTTGGCCCCGGTGTCGCCGCCTTCGGTCTCCCGCGCCGCGCGGTGGCGCAATTCCTCGGCAATAGCGGGCGCAACGTCTTCGCCGTCGAATGCCGCTTTAAGCACCCACGTGAAATGATTCGGACCGGTGATTTGCAGATCGAAACGCGCGTCGATATCGGCATTCCACTCGCTGTCGTCTTTGATGATGCCGGCGCGCTTGGCATAGTTGCGTTTCACGTGCGGCATGTGCAGGCCGTCACACAACGCAAATGTCTTCAATTTCGGAGCAAACAAACGTAAACCGATACCGTTGGCCGCTGTGGGATTGATGTAGTTGATGACCCACGCATCGGGACACAGTTCTTCAATTTCCCGGCAATACTGAAGAATAACAGGGAGTTCACGCAAGGTCCGCATAATCCCCCCGGGACCGATGGTGTCGCCGCTGCACATGCGAACGCCGTATTTCAACGCAATCTCGCAGTCAATGCCGCGATACTTAACGGAATGGTCGGCAAAGCTGAACACCGCGAAGTCCGTTCCCGGCATGAGATCTCGCGCATTGGTCGAAGCCTCGACTTTCAGGGGGACACCCGCCTGCTCCACCGCCTTTTCCGCCAAGGCCTGCATGCGCTTCAAGTGCGTCGGGTTCTTGTCGACCAGAGCCAACGTCCCGCGCTGCAAATGCTTGGAATGGCACATTTGCCATATTGCCTGGCGTCCGAAAAAGAGGCTGCCGGCACCGATCAGCAAGACCTTTGGCTGTTGAACAGAGGTTGTCATTCTACATATCCTTTCTGCTGTTTATTATTTGTATGGAACGGGCGAGTGCTCTGAGTCTGTCTGCCACAAGGGGTCCCATATCGCATTTGGATTGCGGCGGGAAACGATGTCGACGTAAAACGTGTCCAGCCGCTGGTGGAGTTCGTCCCGCTTTGCCGCCCAATCCGGATTGTCCACCAGGTTATTCATCTCATACGGGTCGTGGGTCAGGTCGAAGAGATGAGTTGCCTCACCGGTGACCGCGTGCACCACCAGCTTGATGTTGTCCTTAACCAGCATGCGGTAGGGGAATCTACGCAGGAAATTCTCCGAGAACACCATGTTTTCGCCGTCCACGGTTTCGCCGCGGGTGAACGGGAGCAGACTCCGTCCTTCGCTCAGCGGCGACGGCGGCGCGCCGCACCAGTCCAGGATCGTCGGCAGGAAATCCACTGTCCCGATGTGCTCCGACACCCGCACGCCGGCCGGCCCCTGTGGGTTGTAGATGATCAGGGGAACGCGGGTCGAGTACTCGAACGGCGCGTGCTTGTTGCGAAGGCCGTGGCAGCCCTGCAGATCGCCATGGTCGGAGGTAAAGACGACCATGGTGGAGTCGGCAATGCCCCACTCTTCCAGTTGCGACATGAGACGTCCGATCTGGGCGTCCATCTGGGTGATTATGGCGTTATACAGCTTGATGTAGTGCACTGTATCGGTGCCTTCTTTGAGGTATTCGGGGTATCCCTCCCACGGATAGGCTGCACCGTCACCGAGATGTGCACCTTCAATCTCCTGAAAGTTCGGCGGCAGTTCGATGTCGATATCGTCGTACAACCGCACATATTCCTCACTCGGTTGCACAGGCTTGTGCGGCGCTTGGTACGAGACGAACATGGCAAACGGTTCGTCCCTGATCCGCCCCAGCCGTTCCAGGGCAATGTCCGTGGCTGCCGTAAGCCGGTGCTTGTCGCAGCGCCGTTCGTTGCCGTCTTCATCGAAGAACAGCACGTCCTGAATGAAATCGTTCCAGCACTGGTATCCAATGAAATCGGTGAATCCGCCGCGCAAATGCGGTGGCACCCCCACGTTGCGTCTACCCGGCTCCTTGCCGATGTGCCATTTGCCGACATAGCTGGTATGCACGCTATGGTCGTTGAGGCAGTCGGCGATCGTGCGCTCACCCTCCGGAATCGGTTTGCAGTCATTGTTAATGATTCCGGTCTGGGACGAATAGCGCCCAGTGAACAAGGCCGCACGATACGGCGTGCACACCGCATTGCAGCTGTAGCAACTGTCAAATAAAGCGCCTTTTTCTGCCAGCCGGTCCAAGTTGGGCGTAAGCACACTCTTGTTGCCCATACACCCCATGGCAAACGCGTGCATCTGGTCCGCAAAAACAAACAGCACGTTGCGCGGCTTTTCCGTCGTGTTCCCGGGGTCTGTGCTCACGAAACGTTACCTTTGTGTATCTTCGTTTTCTGCATTCTTCGTGGCGGGACCGAACTGTTCGCGGGGAACGGGTTCGAACTCATAGCGCTTGGAGGTCGGGAACAGGCGCTCGTAATCCTGCCAATGGTCCATCATGATTTTGCGCTTGCGCTCGAGTTTCTCAATCAGGTCGGGACCGTAGATGAAGACGGATTCTTTTTCCGGATCGGCGACCTGGGCGAGCACCTCGTTGATGCCGAACTGTTTGAGCAGATCGATCAGCTCCATGGTATTGTCCAACTCCATACGCGCGATCTTGCGCAACTCCAGAGCGCGCTGGTCGAACTGGATATTGTCGTCGAAATCAAGCGGATTGGCGGCGTAGCGCGGTATATGCGTGATGTTGAGCGCGTGCTGATACATGATTGTCAACCGTGCGCACTCGCTGACCAGACGCAACGCCTCGATCCTGGCCCTGTACAGCCTCATCCGTTCTCGCATCCGTGGATTTTTCTGTTGTGGAATCCGGTCCACCAGTGCGGCTGCGGTCTTCAGGTGTTTGTGCGCCTCGTCGATGCACCAGCGGGCCATCCACATCACGCTGTCGCCAATGAACACCGGCTTTCCGAGGATGGTGCACAGATCGGCTTCCTCTTCCGCCGTGTCGCAACTGAACAACATATCCCGATAGTGCGCCGTTTCCTCGTCCGTCAGTGTCAACGGTTCGGGTACGAGCGGGCGCACCAGCCAGCGCGAGGCCGTCAGGCCGAATGCCAAGCTGAGTGACAGGCCGCGCTGGCGCAACTGGCGCAGGCAATGGTTCGCCTTTTCAACGCGTTCCCAGGCTTTAAACAGCAGGTCGGCGCCGCGATCGCCAGCCTGTTTCCGGGCCGCAGCCATGACAACGTCATACTGATTGAGAACGTCCTGCCCCGGATTGTCCAGAAACGCGCGAAGCAGAAGGTACGACTCCTCCAGGGTGCTGGCGCCAATGCCGATGGTGCGCATTCTGCTGTCGCCCCCCTCGAAGACCTTCTGCAACGCCTCGACGAATGCAGGCCGGTCAAAATGTCCCTGTACGGGGTTCGTCGATGTGCCGACCACACCGCCGCCGCTGTTGGCGCTGGCCGCAGTGATGCGTTCACCCTTCCCATTGACATTGTTCAGATAAAGGTTTTTTCCGAGCTTCGCCCGTATTGCTGCCTGTTCGGCCGGCGGGAAACTGAAGCTATGCACGTTAACCAGCGCTTCCGAGCCGGCGGCAAGGGCCCCCTGTCGAATGGCGTCCAGCCAACCGGCAATGCGTTCACCAGGGTCTCGCATTTGATACTTCAGGGGGCCGTTCACCCCAGGATAGCTGTATGTGGACCAAGGGAGCCCGGCACCGCAATCGTTGGTCCAGAAGCTGAGCCGATCCGTTTCCGGATAACACTCGCAGAATCGCCGGGCCGCTTCACGATAGAGATCCAGCACCTCCGGTTCGTCGATCGACGGACTCCAGTACGGCTTGGCGGCAATCCGGCCCAGTTCGCACTGGACACCACGCCAGCGAGGATGCGCTTCATAAACCGATTCGGGCAGCCACAGTGGTTCGGAACCGTTGACTGTGATCCGCATGCCGAGACGACGAATGACTTCCATGCGCGACTCCAGGTACGCCCGGTTTTTCTCGATCAATCCGGCGGGCATGTGCTCCGCAACCCCCTCCGGCGGGAACACGCGGAAGAGCGCAAAATTCCCCTGCGACCAGTTCGGATAGGGATCGCTGTTGTCGGGCAGGAACTCGTCGTACTCGAACGGGAAACCGCCGATCGCGATGTGCGTAGCGCCGTGTTCATACGCCTCCGTAATCCGTGCTTCATAGTCCTGGCCATGAAGCGGTGTGGAGAATGCAAGGGGAGCTTTCCCCAACAGCTGTGCAGCTTTTTCTCGATACATTTGGTTCTCCTTTTTGGTAGAGAATTGCGAAATGTCGTTTTTCCGCGATTCCTGTTCTTGGTTCTTCGTTCTTGGTTCGTGGTTTTGAACTAAGCACCACGAACCACGAACGACTCGCGCGAAACTCATTTCGCAAGAGTCTAATTGGCTTTCGTTTGGTACAGCGCTTCCGTCGGAGGTCATTGAATTCTCTTGGTGAGCACTATTCCTTTCGGTGGGACGAGGAGTAGTTGCCCCTGGTTAACAGCCTCGGCTTCGGTCCACGAAGATGTTTTTGTGGCATGTGAATCGGGGAGCTGCCATTCTTGCGGGATATCGGTCGGATTATAGACAGCAGTCCAGACGGCGGATGCAGCTTCGCCACGAAGCACGAGCAGGGGGGGCTTTTTGATGCGAACCACATCCGTGAACCCAGCTTCTTTGGGTGACACCTCGATAATAGAGAAGCGGCTGTAGTCCGCCGGAATCGTGTGGAGGGTCGGGAGTTTTTTCTCTTTGGGATCACCCTTCGATTCGGGAAGCGCTGCGTCCGTGTTTGCATTGCCGGTTTGGGGAGATGGCGGCCCATCCTGGGCGATCTGTTCGGGGAGGCGTTCCATGTCGGCCAGGCTGACCTGCCAGTCAATGCGCTGGTTCGCGGCCAGGGCGTAACGGCGGGTGCGTTCTTCAACAACGGCGGGGAAATCGGTGTTCCAGACGCGAAACTTGAGATTGCCGCATTCCCATTCATGGTCACCAACCGCTTTGCCCGCGCCATTGCGGCCAATAATAAAACGGAACTGGTGGTTCAGTTCGTACGCTTCGAATGGTTCCGCGGCCCGACTGTCGATGATGCCGATCATGCCGTGCTCGGTCATGATCCAGAGTTCCGTCATGTCGAACGGGGCACGCGATTGTTTGTCGCGCCAGGTTTCGGCGGTTGACGCCATCCGGTACTTGGTTGCCGCAGCCGCGGCGTTGTCGGTCAGTGCGGCGTTGAAACTCGCGCCCTGACGGCTGAGCGTGCTGTAATCCATTTCGTATCTCGGCTTTTTGTCGAGCGGCGTTACCCGCAGGTAGGGACGGGCCATGTGCAGGGCGTTAAACCCCCCGCTGTCGTTGAGGAGCATTGCGCTTGCCCGCGTGTAGGTGAACGAGCCGGTGGAAAAGGTTGAGGACCACGGCGAGAAACGTAGGCGAACGCCCCGGATATCCGGGTCGCGGACCACGTACCGGTCCCTCAGCGGCCGGGGCTTGACGTTCTCGAGTGCCATTAACTGATAGGCATGGGCGCCGAGGGTCAGGTCGATTCGGTCATGGGAGACTCTGTCGCGCGCCATGTCCAGCGCAATCTTTGCATTTTCACCGTCGCCGGTTGCCGCCGCAACCATGGCGATATGCTGCGGCCAGAAGGTGCGCCAGATATTTTTCCACCAGATTGCCGGGCCGTCGTTGAACCGATAGGGCGGCTCCATATTCAGGGGATAATACGGAACGCTTTTCTCCAGGATGTCCAGGGCCGGGTCACTGCCTGTGGCCCACCAGTACATGTAGAGTGCCCGGACATTGATGGCGTGGTAATACATGCCCTCGAATTCAGAATGGTCCTCGCCGTAGATACGATACCGATAAGGGAACATCCCGTTGGGCAGTTGGTCGCGGCCCAGGATGGCGACCAGCGAGGCGGCCATGCGCCAATATTTCTCTTCGCCGGTAAGCAGCCATCCGTGGATGTAGATAGCCATGGGGTGTGTCGCGATGTTGATGTACGTCTGGGAGCGTTCCAGCAGGTTGTTCCAGGCTTCCGGGGTGGTGCGGTGGCGGATGTTGTCGAGTATGATCGCGCGATATCGGCTGACACGTTCAGCCCCTATCTTTTCCGCCAACTCAGGCCGGGCTTCGAGCTCGAGCATGGGCAGGCTGTAGTCGCTGAATCCCCACGTGTCGAGCCGGTTCGGCGCCCATCCCTCGGCCTTCTTGGGATCTTCAGGTTTCTGGTTCAGTCGCACAAACAGTTGGTCCAACCACTCGCCGGCCATGGTAAGCAGGCGTTCGTCGCCCTGATGGTTGCTGTCGGGCGACAGGTAGCCCCATACGGCCCATTCCAGGAATTTCGAATACTCCCGCCAGGGCGTGCGTGCGGACGTCTTCTGCAGGCGGTCGTCCAGGGAGGCCTTGAGGAAGTCGTTCATGTACGCAGCACCGGCGTTCAGAGAGTCCGCGGGCGTGGCGCGTGTTTCATCGATAAAATGTGTGTGCCACGGCTTGTCCGGAACTCTTTCCCCAGCTGGTTCAAACTCATAGGGCATGGTCTCGGTCCCCTTCTGAGCAATGCAGGAAGCGGTCAGCAGCAAACCGCATAAAACGCCCGTCCGTTTCAAAGCCTTCCACACAACCATTATACTACCTCTCTTTCGCGTTCGGCAAGTTCTTCGTTCGACGTCATTCCCGTGGATTCGCGTACCACTAAGACCGGCGGTACTTTGATGTGATGGCCATGCCACCCCTCGGCGACGCACTCGGCGGCCACCTCCGCCAGGCGCGATTCCTGGACGCTGACGGACGTCAGCATCGGATGTAAGCTCGACGCCCACGGTGTGTCGAAAAAGCCGGTCACCAGAACGTCCCGCCCGATGTTAAGCTGGACGGCTTGCGCCTCCCGGTACACTTTCAAGGCACGGTGATCACTTATGCATACCACGCCGCGGAAACCGTCCGCCAGCGCCTTGCGCAAGACGGCCCCCGTATCCGTGCCCGGCGCGTCCACGACAATCCTCAGGTCCCGCTCAGGATCGCCGCCATAAGCGGCAATCGCCCGCTCGATCCCATACCTCACCTGCCAGTGATATTGTCTGCGACTGCCCATGCCGGATTCGTCCACGCCCGGCTTACCGAACGTGAAAAACGCCAGCCGGTCACATCCCTGGTCCAGGACATGTCTTGCCGCCGATTCGCCCCCCACTTCCCAGTCGGTGAGTACGAGATTGGCGTCAGGGAAGTGTTCCCGACTCTCGAAGCGATGGAGAAACGTCAGATCCCGTCCATTCGGCCAGTTCCGGGCCAGCGTGCGGAAAGGAGTGATGGTCCGGCCGTCGACAATGAGGGCGTCGAGGTCGCGTACCAGGAATTGTTCGAGATAGCGTTCCCGGTCGGTTTGCGGGCAACCTTTTTCCGGGCCGATCGATCCCGCCGCGGTGTGCCCGTGGCGCTCGGCGATGGCATGTACCAGCCGGTGGAAAATGGTGCCGTAACAGTGGCCTTCGGTCTGCATAATGACACCGATCAATCCCGGGGGGGAGTGTCGGCCATGTTCGGTTACGAACGTTCCCTTTCCCTGGACGCGATACGTCAGTTTTTCCCGGTCGAGTTCATCCAGGGCCTTCCAGACCGTGACGGGCGTCACGTCAAATTCTTCGGCGAACACGCGTGCCGGCGGGAGCTGCTCGCCCGGTTTCCATGTCTGGTTGCGGATGCGCTCGCGTATTGTTTCACTCACGTGCAAATACTTCGGGAGTTTCTTTGTGCGTTGCCGTTTTATCATAGTCACCTCTTTCCTGAGAAAACTAGTTCACTATAGAACATGACCAATCGCAATCTAGCATGGTTAGACGTTCTTTTCCAACCGGTGTGGTTGGAGAGTGGCGGTTCTATAGACAAGTGGACGATGCCGAGACGGGCGTTGTCAGACCCCAGGCGGAAAGGTCTCTCCAGTCCTGCCTGTTACCCATAAATGTCGACGGGAGCAATAACCGCATTCCGCTCGCTGAAGACTCGCTCCGGCTGCTGCGTAAACGCGGAACTCGGACCGGACCCGTGAAATGTCATCGGGCAAGCGCGCTGCATGGGACAGGCATAGAGCACGCCGATACACTATTGGATTCGACCGCCGGTTGCCCGAGTTCCGTCGGAAAATTGACGGGGTTGATGGCGTCGCGCGGACGTCGACTTCTGGCCCGCGGGCTTCGTGGCTGCCGTACGCGGCCCCTATCAAAGCGGTGCTGACGCATGCGCACTCCGAAAGCGGCTCCGCCGCGGTGAACGGTAAGCAGTCCCTTGATTTGTACCCCCCGGAACGTAACTTCTTAGGGTCTTCCGAATCTGTTGTGGAGCTGTCGGAGTTCAACCTTCTGATAGTGAGAAACACCCATGACCCCACAGGCATTCATTTGCAAATGGCGTAACGTGAAACTCACCGAACGTTCCGCCGCGCAACAGCATTTCCACACGAATTGCACGGCAACGCCAAGTAGCGCGGATGGTCCCCCAGCCGCACGTGCTTCCCGGTCGGGGACCGCCCGGGCCACTGTACAAATACCGCCGCTGCAAAAACTCTCCGACCGCTCACGCAAGCGCGCCCGCAACGAAGCCGCCACCATCCTGACGACCGAGCAGGGGTAGTCAAACAACACCCGAGCCACTATTTTTTCAGGATCGTAAGAATCTTGAATCAAGGGGTCGGACTATGGACATCAATGAAACCTGTACCATCAAGACGCGTGACGGAGCGGACCTGTCGGTTCGGCGGCTGATGAATGGCGATGTCGCCGCGTTGCAGGCATTTAACGCGGCTTTGTCGCCGGAAGCACGCCGCAAGTTTTTACCGCATGCCTACGACGATGCTACTGTGGCCAAGGTTTTGGCCCGATCGGAGAACGGCGACGATTATACGCTTGGGCTGTTTGACGGCGGTCGTCTTGCCGGATACTTCTTCTTGTGGCGCATTCGGGAGCGGGTCCCATTGCTGGGTATTGGCTTGCTCGACGAGTTCCATCACCGGGGGCTTGGGCGTCAGATGATGCAGCTGCTTATCGACTACGCCGTGGCTCAGGGGCGTGACGGTATTGAGCTTACCACCATGCAGGACAACGACAATGCCTTCGCGCTGTATGAGAAATGCGGGTTTCGATACTACGATGACGTGGAGAATCGCACGGGTGACGGCACCATTGTCGTTGAGCGTGCAATGTTCTACGCCATCAAGCCCGGTGCACAGCCAATGGAAGGTCCGCACGCCCCACCGGTGTCGTGAGTGGAAACTTTATGACTCCGCAACTCGGCGGCAAACGGATTGTTATGCGTTATGAAACAGTGCCCTCAACATTGAGCGACAAGGAGTTGGTATGGCTGAGATCAGCGTGAGATTGTGCGATCCGGTACTCGTTTCGGCCTCGGTAACTGGAGAAACGCGATGGGGGGTTCACCAGTTTCCCGCCATGAGCAGAATGCCTGATGGGGGTCTACTGCTTATGTTTGCCGACGCGGAAGACAGGCATGAAACTCATGGATGGCCCGCGCCGTCTTTTGTTTCTTACGACGAGGGGGAGAGTTGGCTGCCCATGAATGATGAGCCGCGTCCGATACGGCCGCATTACGCCGTGTCGGAGATATTTGACGGTGACTATCTTGTGGTGCCCGCGAGTCGCTACCTCGATATTGAAAAGGACGGTATTCGGCTTCCGGAACCTGCGGCGGTGGGCGATACATACGGGACGCGATACACTTACCGCGTGTCAGACATGCCTCCGGCGATTCAGGATTACTTCCGGTACTTGCCCGCCAGGCGCTGGAGTCCGGGCAGCGGCGTGTGGGAGGATGGTGTGGTCGAATACGACATGGACGGGTTACTGGCCATGCGACGCGAAAGAAGCACGGTGCTTCCTCGAACGTTTTTTGAGCGGCCGCTTGTGCGTCATAAAGGGGAGCTTTTGTACGCGGACTACCGCGGCCTGCATGCGCGTGAGGACGGATCGGTTCCGGCCAAAGGGACTTCGACGCTGATGGTGTCAACCGACAACGGCAGGTCGTTCCAGCGGCGAAGTATCATTGCCATGGATCCTTCCGACAACGACCTGATGGGTGAGCCGCATTTATCTCCCACCGTGGACGGACGGCTTGTCTGCGTGATTCGCCGTACGGACCAGGATCAAAAGCCCATGTGCGTCACGTGGTCCGCGGACAGCGGCCGGACGTGGACCCCGGTGAAGGATTTGTTCGAGTTTGGTGTGTGGCCTTGTGTTCTGCTGCTGGGTAACGGGACAATGGTGTTGAGCTACGGCCGACCCGGTGTGCACATGGCGTTCGATCCGAACGGAACCGGCGAGAGTTGGACCAAACAGGTGGCGGTCATCGAAGGGGACCCGGCGGAAAAGAGCAAGCATACCTGCGGATACACCAGCCTGATGCCGCTGGATGACGACTCTTTCCTGATTGCGTATTCAGATTTTCTGTATGCCGACGAGAGAGGGGCGCAGTGCAAGGCGATACTCACACGGCGGGTACAGGCAGTGACGGTTGATTAGTGAGACCTTTCGCATATTAGTCGGCGCGCTGAGCGTTTACCCCGAGATCTAGTTATCAACCTCAAAGACTCAACGGCACAAAGACCCCGAACCGACCGGTGTTCAAGGCCTGCCCGCCTGTCGAAATGGAGAAATCGTGATGCAATCGAAGACCGAACTTGATCTTGTAAAAATTCCCTTCAGTCGAAGGGAAAGCAATCTCGCCATTTCCTGGCTGCAACCGGAGCCGGACCAGTTTGAAGGTCTGTGGCTGCGGTTCATTTACGGCGGTCAGGGAATGCCCGTGTTCTGCTTGCAGGCGCTTAAGGCAGGGGAGGTTTTAGAACCCGCGGTCGATGCTGACCCGTGTCGGATGAGACTGTCCGCGGGTACCGGTTATATCGAGATCGTGATGCCGGCGCCGAACGCAGTCAGGATACGAGGGCGCGGCCTTGGCTTGCGGTTAACGGCTTTTGACGATGGCGGCAAGGGATGGGGTGCTTTGATTCCCGCCGGGGAGAGGCGTTGGCGCGCTATCGTGGGATCCGCCAAACTGTTGTTCACACCGCTAGCCGGAGCCATGAACGTGCATGCTCCGTGGGCGCCCGCGGATGGGGTGCGTCATCGGCATCACCGGACTTATCCCATGCGGATAGATTTTGGGGAAGACGCGATGGAATGGGAGAGCCAAATCAATGCTTATGAAAGCGAGGTGGATCCGCCTGAAGTTGTGGAGAGTTTTCAACAGGGTTTTGAGCGCGTCCGCGCCGATTTTGCGGCGTGGTCCGAGCGGTGTCCGGCTGCCCCGGAGCGCTACAGCGCGGCGCGAGACTTAGCGGCCTACGTGACGTGGTCCGCGGTTGTTCCGGCCGCGGGCAACTATCGCGCGCCCGCCATGGTGATGAGCAAGAACTGGATGGTCAACACCTGGAATTGGGACAATTATATCAATGCGTGGGCGAGTGTCTATCGTGATGTCGACTTTGCCTGGAATCAGTACATGCTGCATATCGGACACCAGCATGGAACGGGTGCGTTGGGGGATGCCATCAACGAGCAAGTCATCGGATGGTCTTACACCAAACCGCCCGTGCACGGCTGGATCTTGCGTCGCATGATGGAGGCTAGCGATAAAATCGACAGCGACCGGATTCGTCAAGTTTATCAACCGCTCTGCCGGTGGACGGAATGGTGGTTCCGATATCGCGACGACGACCGTGACGGAATCTGCCAGTATCACCACGGCAACGACAGTGGCTGGGACGATGCATCGGCGTTCGACGTTGGCAGTCCGAACGAAGCCCCTGACCTGAATTCCCTTTTGATTCTGCAGATGGACGTATTGGGCGATCTGGCCGAGACGCTTGGGGAGGGCAATGCAGCCGCGGGCTGGCGCAAACGGTCTTCCGACATGCTGCACCGTTTTTTGAAGCACAGCTGGCGTGACGGTCAGTTCGTGTCCATGGTGAGCGGTACCCATCTGTTTGACCGGAACGTCGATTCACTGTTGAATTATATTCCCCTGGTCCTGGGGCGTCGTCTGCCGAAGCCTATACGTAAGGATATGATAGAAGGGTTGACGCGCGAGGGCCGTTTCATGACTGACTGGGGGCTTGCCACTGAAGCCGTGGACAGTCCGGAGTACCTGCCGCGCGGCTATTGGCGCGGGTCCATTTGGCCGCCACCGATGCTCATGATTGTCGACGGGTTGCACGATGCCGGGGAAACCATGCTTTCCGAGGACTTGGCCGAGCGCTTCTGTCGGTTGACGGCCACGCACGGGTTTGGCGAGAACCATGACGCACTCACTGGCGAGGTGCATTACGATCCCGCGTATACCTGGTCGGCAAGTGTGTTTCAGTTGTTTGCCCATCTTTACCTGCACCATGCGCCCGCGAACCATTGACCACGCATCCCGGAAGGGAGCGAACGTAGGCGAGAACACGTAGCAACGACACTTCATACGAGGAGCAGTTGGCATGCAGAAAAAACCGAACATCGTGGTTTGCACGTGCGATCAGTTGCGCGCGTTCGAAGTCGGCTGTTACGGCAACGATGTCATTCGGACGCCGAACGTGGATCGGCTTGCGTCCGAGGGCACTCGCTTTGCGACCGCTGTAACCAACTTCCCCGTCTGTATGGCGGCGCGATCCGTACTTATTTCAGGGCAGTACAACCGCACGTGCACCGGCGGGGTCGGCAACGTATCGTATCCGGGACCACCGGGCAGTTTCCACATGCCCGAGTACCCGTTTGCCGGGCGGCCGCACCTGAAGAATCTCACGCTTGCCGAGGCGCTGCGCAATCATGGTTATCGAACGTCGGCTATCGGTAAATGGCACATTCATTCGTGGCCGCACGACATTGGGTTTGACGAGTATGTGATTCCGCGTGTGCACCATTGCCACACGGGTCAATCGTTTACGGAGAACGGGGGGCCTGAATTTATTCCCGAGGGATACAGTGTGGACTTCGAGACGGATCGTGTGGAGCGCTTCCTGCACGAACAGCAGGGGGCCGACCAACCGTTTTTTCTCTACTACAATATTTCCGTGCCGCATTGTCCGCTTGCCGACGCACCGCATGATGTACGTACCATGTATAAGCCCGAAGAGATTCCGGTACGCCCCAATGTTGACCTTGATCGGCCTCTCAAGAAACAGGATTACTGGTTTAAGGTGTATCGTTACGACTTCCGGTATTACAGTTTACACTTGCCGTACACCGAGACGCTTCCCCAAGGGTATACACTTCGGCACTTAATTGCCGAGTATTATGGTATGACCACGTGGATGGACGCCGCGGTGGGCCGGATGCTCGCGGCATTGGACAGCTGTGGGCTTTCCGAAAATACGATCGTGGTTTTCACCAGCGATCACGGCGACAATCTGGGAAGTCACGGGCTGGTCCAGAAGGGCGGGCCAAACGAAGAATCCGTCAGGATCCCGCTGGTTGTGCGATGGCCGGGGCTGGGGACGGCAGGTTGCGTTAACCGGACCCATGTTGCCAGTCTGGTCGACCTGGCGCCGACCTTACTTTCCTTGACTGGCGCGGACATTCCCGAGCACTTTCACGGGCGCGATCTGGCCCCCTTGTGCCGTGGCGACCGCGCGGATGTGGAGACCTGTGCTTTCATTGAAACCGGAGGCGGCGCGGCCGTTCGAACACCCGGTGATATGTACTATCTTGAATTTGCGGATACCGATCACCGTTTGGCGGATGCGCCCTCGCAATGGTTTGACGTGGTTGAGGATCCGTACCAGCTTCGGAACTTAGCGGAGGACAATGGGGACGGGGAAAATGCGCGCGAACTGGACGAGAGATTGCGGCGTTGGCACGCCGAGATTCCATGGATGGAAACGAAATGATCCAGTTTTCCGCCGCCGCCGTTGTGTAAGGACAAACCGATGATTACCATTGCATCATTCGACAATACCGAAGAGGCTGAACTTCTGCGTATTCGTCTGGAGCAGGAAGGAATCACGGCTCACATAGCGGATGCCGCGGTTGTTACTCTGAACTGGATGTATTCCAATGCCGTGGGCGGGGTTAAGGTACAGGTTGCCGAGCAGGACTTGGCGAAAGCAAAAAACGTACTCGACAAGCTGGAGATCGGCATTGCCGATCAGTACCCGTTATCCAAATACAAGTGTCCGTACTGCGGTTCTACCAAGGTTGAATGCAGCCGTATCTCCAAGCGATTTTTCATGCTTTCCCTGTTGGTGCTGGGGATCCCTCTGGCATTTTATCATCCTCAATGTCATTGCCTGGATTGCTGTAAAACGTGGAAACAGGGAAAGACTCAAAGACTGAAAGCACTATAGCCTGCATTCTGTTTCCGAGAGTCTTTCGGCAAGGTGCCGAAACGGCGTTTGAAGTGCTGGCCGAAGCGGCTGACGTCGTTGTAGCCGACGCGACGGGCGATTTCGGCAACTGACAATGATGTCTCCACCAGCAGCCGGCTCGCCTTGTCCAATCGCTGATTCTGTAAATACTTCTGAAAACTGACGCCGTAGCGCTCCCGGAATAGCCGCGAAAGATGGCCGGCGCTGACAAAGGCGGTTTTCTCGGCAATCTCGCGCAGGCTGATCGGTGTGCCCAGGCGGAAGGCAATGGCGGCGGTGGTGCGTTCCAGGGGATCGGTGTCGTCCGGGGTTTGGTTTAAATAGTCATAACGGCGCCAGACGGCCTGAACATGGCTTTGCGCGGTCTGCTCGGCCGCATTCGGGTCGCCACGACAAATGTCCTCGACCAGGTGTGTATGCTCCCGCACCAGGACCCGCAAATCCGGCCAGCATTCCTCAAAGCTTGTACTGTGCAGCTCATGCAGCCCCCGCCATACCGGCATCCAGGACTCGTACAGATACGGCACAGCAGCCAAATGGATGATCGCGGTGTGCAAATCGAAATCGGTCTGTTCGAAGGCCGCGTAGTCACGCGTCTGCAACGCGCTTCTCAGCCGGGCCAAAGTATTCCTGAGTTCCCGACAACCCTCTGGATTCCCGGCGGCACACGCCGCCGCCTGCCGCGCCGCATATCCGTCCAAGTGCGCACGTAACCCCGAAATCCGCCGATATTCGTCCTGTTGAATCTGTTGCATGTTTGCTCTTTCAAATTATGCGAAATCAAACATTAAATCATGCCGCCCTCTGCATTGTTTTGACACTTCATTGCATCTCAATGAAAACGCTTTTACCTTACTTCGGGTTTTGCGCATACGCAATTGATTGATATGTCATGTTGAACATAATAAAAAGTGGCGGAAACGATACAATGAACACTCCATAATAACAAGGAAAAAATCTCATGGGAAAACTCGGCGACAAGCTCGGACACATCGTCATCCCCCTGGCCACGCCGTTCCGGGAGGGCTCCCGGGATGTGAACTACGATGCGGCGGCGAGTCTGACCGATCATGTGATACGTGAAGGTAAGTGTGACTCGCTCATTGTGGGCGGCACTTCAGGGGAATTCAACGCCATGAGCCTGGAGGAACGATTGCAACTGTTCCGGCTGGTCAAGGACGCCGCGGCCGGGCGGGAGCCGCTGGTGGCCGGCGCCTGTTCGGACTCGACACGCGAGGCAGTGCGCTTGGCACAGGAGGGCGAGAAGCTCGGGTTCGACGCGGTGATGGCACTGGGTCCCTGCTACTGCAAGCCGACCCAGGAGGGGGGCTATCTGCACTTTGCCGAAGTCGCCCGATCGACGTCGCTGCCGATAATGCTCTACAACATCCCGATTTTCATGGGCTTCAACCTGGAGAAGGGGACCCTCGGGCGGTTGGTCAACGACTTCGATAACATTGTCGCCGTCAAGGACGAGGCGGGGATTAATCCCACGCAGATGAGCGATTTCAATCACGTTACGCCCGACGATTTCACCATCTACAACGGTGACGACATCATGGTGCTGTGCGGTTTGGCGCAGGGCGCGGCCGGCGTGGTCAGTGGCGGTTCGATTATCATCGGCAAGCTGATGCGTAAGATGATCGACGCCTTTCTGGCCGGTGACGTGGCTGGCGCCCGCGAGATTCACATGGATTTGGACCCGCTGTTCAAGGCTTTCGGCAGCAACGGTCGGCTGAATCCGATTCCGCTGTGGAAAGCCGCCATCAACCTGTGCGGCCTGGACGTCGGC
>JAIPIM010000041.1 GCA_021734725.1 Minisyncoccota bacterium
CATGTCCCATGCATTGAGGTCGTCACCCGATTCGGTCGCGCGCCCAATGCAGACGGCGGAGGGCATTTCCTCCAATGTATGCAACACCTGCAACGCTTCGCGCTGGGACTCGATATCGATCACCCGCCACCGTTCCTGCACGGCCTTCAGCACGGGTTCCGCGAAGCCGCTTGTCATCAATACCGTTTTCATAACGACAATAATTTAGCAGTTGACAGTTTTTTGGCAAACGAACGGCTTGGTAAAGGTCTTTTAAACGCACTATTGAGTCCACTCTGAAAAGTCAAGCTGGCCGTAATCCAACGTTTCAGGTTTTGGGTTTCGGGTTTTCCGCCTCGGCGGACCGGCCGGGGTTGGCAGGTTTCGGGACCAAACTCTCAACCATCTGCAGGACCGTCACTTGTGTCTTCTGAAACCTGACACCTGAACACTGAAACCTGCGACGTCCTGGTGTATTATGCGTTGTTTCCGCCAACACCGTACGTTTTGAAGTGGCCTCACTATTGGGCCGCACAAAAAGCGGAGACAAGCCTGTCAGGTACATTTCGCGGGGTATTCGTCGGCGGATTTGGAAGACTGGCAAGGCTTCTGCTAATTTACTTGACTCCGAAAACTGCTGCGAAGACATACAAGGAGAGTTTTGTTGTTTTAAGCTTTTCGCGAAGAAATCCGCGATACGTTTGGAACGTGCATAATTCAAGCTAGTGTTATTCAGGAGGTAATCATGAGCACTGAAAAGAAACAGACTCTTGCTTTGCTTGACGGAGCCCCGTCATTGAGTGTTGATCCCGGCGACATCTTTGACTGGCCGATTGTGACTCGGGAAGACGAGGAAGCGATTCTGGGTGTGCTTCGGGATCACGCCATGTCGCAGACGGGAATTACCAAAGAATTCGAGAAGGAATACGCGGCGTACAACGGAACCAACTATGCGTTGGGATGTTGTAATGGGACGGCTGGGTTGCTCGCCGCCATGTGGGCCTGTGGCGTGGGTGCCGGCGATGAGGTGATCTGTCCAAGCATGACGTACTGGGCGAGCGCGGCGCCCGCTTTGCAGTTGGGAGCGGCGGTTCATTTTGCCGACATCGAGCCCGATACGTTGTGTCTTGATCCCGATGACATTGAGCATCGTATTGGGCCGCGGACACGGTGTATCGTGGTCGTGCATTACGCGGGGCATCCCGCGGACATGGATCGCATCCTGGAAATCGCCGGGCGACACGGTATCAAAGTACTTGAAGACAATTCGCACGCACACGGAGCACTGTACAAAGGTCGCATGACGGGGACTCTGGGCGATATTGCCGTCATGAGTATGATGACCGGCAAGAGTTTCGCCATTGGCGAGGCCGGTATGATTGTGACCGATGATCGCGAGTTGTACGAGCGGTGTGTTGCGTTCGGGCATTACGAGCGGACTGGGGTGGCGAGCAATTACAATCCGGCGGACAAGCAGGTGCAGCAGGCGGATCTCGCGCACTTCGCGGGCTTGCCGATAGGTGGATGCAAGCATCGTATGAACCAGACGACCTCGGCCATGGGCCGTGTCCAGCTAAAGCATTATCCCGCGCGGATCGCTGAGATTCAATCGGCGATGAATCGTTTTTGGGACTTGCTCGAAGGGGTCCCTGGAATTCATGCTCACCGGCCCAGTCAGTGGCCGGAGTCGACCATGGGCGGCTGGTACAATGCACGCGGCCTCTACCGATCCGACGAGCTTGGCGGTCTTTCCACTGCGCGATTCTGCGAGGCGCTATGTGCCGAAGGCGTCGGGACATCGCCCGGCGCTAACAAATCATTACACCTGCATCCAGTCTTTCATGACCTGGACATCTTTCACCAGGGACAGCCGACGATGGTGGCGTTCGGGCAGCGCGACGTACGGCAGGGGCCGGGAACCCTGCCCGTCAGTGAATCCATAACGGATATCGCCTTTGGTGTTCCCTGGTTCAAGCACGACAGACCGGCGGTCATTGAAGCATATGCCACCGCGTTTCGTAAAGTGGCGGAGAATGCGGATGCATTGCTTGAACCCTGACCCGCGATATCGCCCGTGTTGTTTAAGTGGCCTAAGGGTGACCTGAAGCCGTGAGAAAATTGGCGAAAAGTGTTGTTGTCGTTTATATAGAAGACCTTACGACTATTATTATAGACATCGTTGCATCGGAGGACAGGCAATGGGCCAAACAAATCAATTGTTGAGCACGGCAGTGGCTAACCTTGAGGCCGCGGCGGGCAGGTTACGGCTGAAGCCGCATATGCTTGAGCGTGTTGCTACCCCCAAGGAAAAGATTGAAATAGCCATTAATCCCATACTTGATGACGATCAACCCGTTCCCATAACGGCCTTCATTGTTCGCCACAACGATGCATTGGGGCCGGCCAAGGGCGGCATTCGCATGTCGCCCACGGTGACACTGGACGATGTCGCGGGCATGGCCATGGAAATGACTTGGAAAACCGCCTTGATCGGTGTACCCTTCGGGGGCGGCAAGTCCGGCATTCGCTTTGACGGCTCGGCGGTGAGTCAAGCGGCAAAGGAGAAGATTATTCGTTCGTTCACGCGCGGCGCCCGCCGGCATTTTGGTCCCGAGCTTTATATTCCGGCGCCGGACATGGGTACGAACGAACGGGATATGGGTCACATTCGCGACTGTATCTCGTATTCGGACGGAACGTCCATTACGCAGGGATGCTTTGTGACCGGCAAACCTGTGATGCTTGGCGGAATTGTCGGCCGCCGTGAAGCGACGGGCAAAGGCGTTGTGTACTCAACGGCGGCCGCCTGTTCCGAGATGGGGCTTGACCTGAAAACCGTAAAGGTAGCGGTTCAGGGGTTTGGTAATGTCGGCAGTGTGACGGCCAAAGAAATCTTTGACTTGGGTGCTCGCGTGATCGCCGTTTCAGACATTCATGGAGGCATTTATTCCGAGCGGGGATTAAACATCGATGACGTGCTGGACCACGTACAACGAACCGGCTCGCTGACGGACGTTCCCGGGAGCGAGTTCATCGACAACGAGGAATTGCTCGCCTGTTCATGCGACGTCTTGATTCCCGCCGCCACGCAATCACAAATTACTGAAGAAAACGCCGACCGCATTCAGGCACGCATCATTGCCGAAGGCGCCAATGCCCCGACGACGCCCGCGGGAGACGAGATTCTTCGCGGCAAGGGTATCCTTGTTATCCCGGACATTCTCTGCAATGCCGGCGGTGTTTTTGTGTCCTACTTGGAATATACTCAGGAAACACAGCGGGAACAGATGACGGAAGAGCAGGTCGAGGAGCGTTTGCGCAAGCGGATGAGCGATCGGTTCAAGCAAGTTTGCGAGTACGCGCGGGGTAAAGACTGCACCATGCGGGAGGCCGCGATGGATTTGGCCGTCGGTCGCGTCGTTGAGGCGATCGAATCCCGCGGTCTACTGCCGTAATTCGGTATCCTGATGCCGTGATTCAGGAGTATGCGAAAAGGATTTGAAATATGGCAAAAATGTCACGAAAGAAACCCGATGTTTTGCGTGTTGCTGTAATTGGGGCCGGCGCCATGGGGCGGGCTCACTGCGCGACGATTGTCGAGCAAGTAGACGAGATGCAATTGACGGCTGTGGTTGATTCACAGGTCGAGGTTGCCGAAGAGGTCGGAAAGTCTCACGATGTGCCCGCGTTTGCCACGGTTTCGGATCTGTTGGCGTCCGGCGCAGCGGATGCTGCCATGGTAGCGACGCCCCATCCCTTGCATCTACCGGTCGTGGAGGAATGCCTGGCGGGCGGTTTGCATGTGCTGTGCGAGAAACCGTTGGCCGAGACCGTATCCGCGGCCGACCGTATGATCCACGCAGCCGAACAGGCAGACCGGACATTGGGCGTGATGTTCCAGCGTCGCTTCGAACCCGTATTCGAAGCAGCGTTGAACTTCGTGCGTGACGGGGGACTGGGCGACGTCCGCCGGACCTTGCTGACGCTGCCGGATTTTCGGTCGCAGGCTTACTACGAAGCCAATGCCTGGCGTGCCACCTGGAGCGGTGAAGGCGGCGGGGTATTGATCAACCAGGCGCCGCACCTCATGGACTTGTTCATCCTGCTGGGGGGACTTCCCCAGTCGTTGCGCGGACATGCGGTTACCAGCCCCATGCACGATATCGAAGTCGAGGACAAGGCGGAAGCCCTTCTTCACTATGCCAATGGCGCGGTCGGTTATTTTTACGCCTCGACCACCGAGCCCAAATATCATGAAACTCTGGAAATAATCGGTTCCCGCGGCAGTCTATCCTACCGGCGCGGCCAACTTGAGTGCATTGCCTATGACGCCGACGTGGATTGCATCAGTGCTGACAGCGATTCGATCTGGCGGCGACCCGAGATAAAAGACGTGACGCCGACGGTCGAGCCTGTCCCGGACAACCGCCTTCAGGGGCGACTGATGACCAATTTTGCGCGGCACGTCGTGTTTGGCGAACCACTCCGTTGCGACGCTGAATCCGCCCGCCAGTCCCTGGAGCTGTCCAATGCCATTACCCTATCCAGCCATCAGGACGGACCTGTCACGCTACCCATTGATCGAGACGAGTATGACGCCTTACTGGCACGGTTGCGGGCGGAGAGTCGCCCGCGAAAGAAAAAAGTGCGACTGGACGCTCGGGAGACCGATCCGGGGCTTGTTTAATTCACCAGAGTTTCAGATTAATCAGTAAAGGAGTTGCACGCATGTCGACGAACGCTTTAGCCATCAACGGAGGCAGTCCCTTGCGAACTGAGCCCTGGCCCACTCGAGGGTTAATCGGCCGCGAAGAGAAAGCGGCGGTTACCGCTCTGTTTGACCAGGCCATTGAGTCGGGGAATGCGCCGGGCTATGGCGGACCCAGGGAGGAAGCGTATTGCCGGGAATTTGCCGAGGTCATGGGTGGCGGGTATGCCGACGGGGTGAGTTCGGGTACGGCGGCCGTTTATGTTGCTTTGCGAGCTTTGGATCTGGAGCCGTTCAGTGAAGTGGTTGTTGCCTGCGTGACGGATCCCGGGGGTATGATGCCGATTCCGCTGATCAACTGTATTCCAGTTCCCGCCGACACAGCACCCGGTTCTTTCAATGCGGGGCCGGAGCAGATCGAGGAGGCGATCACGCCTCATACCAGCGCCATCTTAATCGCACACATCTTCGGCGAGCCCGCGGACGTGGAGGGGATCCTGGCGGTGGCGCGGCGTCATAATCTTCCCGTGGTAGAGGACTGCGCCCAGGCGCATGGCGCCAAGCTGAACGGTCAGCCGGTTGGAACTTTTGGTGACGTGGCCGCATTCTCCACCATGTTCGGAAAACACTATTGCACGGGTGGACAGGGCGGCGTGGTGTTCACGCGGGACGAGAACCTTGCTCCCATGGTTCGGCGAGCCGCCGACCGAGGCAAGCCATTCGGGCTTCCGGCCGGTTCCACCAACTGTTTTGCGTCACTGAACCTGAATCTGGATGAGTTTGGGGCCACGATTGGGCGTGAACAACTGCGCAAAATGCCGGCGCTCGTCGATAGGATCCGCACTGTGGCAGCCCATATTCGGGACGGACTCGAGGACGTGCCGGGCCTGAGTGTTCCGAATCCAATCCCCGGAGCGGTGCCCAGTTACTGGAAGTTACGCATCGAGTTCCAGCAAGAAGCGATGACCTGTGATAAATCATCGTTCTGTGACGCCCTGAAAGCCGAGGGGTTGACTCCAATCATGGAAAACTACTTCGCCGGCATGCCGCATTTGCAGGACTGGTTTGTGAACCACCGTGTCTTCGGAACATCGGGTTATCCGTGGGCAAGCCCCGCTTACAAAGGGGATCCCAATCGGCAGTTTCCGTGTCCGAACGCCATGGACTCCATGCATCGTTTCTTCGCCCTGCTGTGCAACGAGGCATGGACAACAGAGGATGCCGACGACGCCTTAACCGTTTTGCACAAGGTAGAGGCAGCCTATCGACGCTGACAAGTGTCCGTTATTCCGAGGATTTATTATGCCATCCACTACATTTATTAACTGGTGCATCGCAATCGTCTTATTGCATTCCGCGACGCTATTCGCCGACACCAGCGAAAACAAGCCGATCTCTCAATCAGAGCAGCGGACGCTTGTCGAGAGAGTGGTCTCTTTCTGGAATGTGGGCGGGGCGCGCCCAGAACCCGGCGGTTATTATAAGCCCTGGTATATAACGCGCGACGGTGGCTGGGAACAATTCATTCAGCAGCGCATCGAACCGGAATATGAATGGGGTGTCCGCCGCTGGTTGATTCACAATCCATTCGGGCGACCGTATGGCCCCATGGCTTTCGACCAGCATTTGCTGGCGCCTGAACGAGGATTCGACTGGCTGGTTGAGGGATTCGAGGAGGCCTGGAGCGAGTTTTTCAACCGCCACCCCGATACGGAAGTCATCTTCTACCTGGGCAAACTGCATGGCCAGGAGCGGTTCGAAACACACCTTCCGGAACGGCCGGACTTATGGATGGAGCGAGTGCTGAAATCGAGTGCGCCCGTCCTGCGCCTGCATGAGTTGGGCGCTTCAATCGCATTCGACGCCGCATCGCCCGCACCCGAAGGAAGCCCGACGCATCGGTTTGTAGAACTCATCACCCGGATGGGAGTGCGAACCTACATCGAGTCCTGGCCTCACAGACGCAACGCCCACTGGGGCGACCATAATGTCATTGTGGCGGAAAAGCGGCGGGGTGTGTTTGCAACGGGTGGCGCTGGCGTTCCCCGCGAACGGATTACCGGACGGATACTCTGGCTGTTGAACGCGAACTTGGCGAAAACCTACCCGGAGCAGCCGCAATTTGACAAGCGCACGCCGGAAGGACTGTTCAATATTGCCCGCGGACTTTTGAGCCTGGATCCCGAGTACGACATCGGCGCTCCGGTCTTTCAATGGATGCGCAAGGGTTTGGACTTTCAATCCTTAGCCTCCCCTCCACTTCGGTTCGAATGAACCCTATTCGAAAGGAGCAACGATATGCCCCGCCATTTTGCAAACCGCGTGAAAAGGATTTTCGCCATGACCTGTCTGTCATCCGTCACAGTCGCTGGTGTCGAAGCACCGCGCCAGCCAAACCCGTCGCCAGACATGCCTGTGGCCGCTCGACGGTTGATCAGTTTCTGGAACATCGGCGGCGATAAGCCGCAAGATGCGAGAAAACGGTTCATGCAGGCGCATCCCGATGCAGTCGCTCTCCCTCCGTTGTACTTGGTCGAGCCGTCGAATTGGAGCGATTTCGTAGAACAAAAGATACTTCCGGAATACGCTTGGGGTGTCCGTCGCTGGCTGATTCACAATCCCTTCGGCAAGCCAATGACCGGCCCCATGATTCTCGACCAGTATCTGATGGCGGAGAAACTTGGCTTGGGATATCTGCGAACCGATTTCAGTGCAGCCTGGAAAACATTTCTCGACGAGCACTCGGATGTCGAAGTCATTTTTTATGTCGGCAAGCTGCATGGCATCCAGCGCTTCGAAGAGTACCTCCCCGAGCGGCCGGATTTGTGGCTGAAGCGTGCGTTGGATTCGATTGCGCCGATCTTGGCGATGACCGGCCAGGGGGCGGCCATGGCATTCGATGCGGCGTCTCCCGCCCCGGCCAACAGTCCCACTCGGGCATTCGTACAGCTTTTGAAAAGCCTCGGAGTCAGAACCTACATCGAATCCTGGCCGCACAAACGGAATGCCCACTGGGGCGATCAAAACATTATTGTGGCGGAGAGACGGCGCGGTGTGTTCGCGGGGGGTGGGGCTGGCATGGCCGAAGAAGACATCCAGGGCGAAATCATCTGGCTGGTCAACGCCAATCTGGCCCAACAGCATCCCGAGAACCCGCAGTTTGACAAGCACACTCCGGAAGGGCGCTTTCTGCTGACCGAGCACCTGTTACGCGAAAGCTCTCAGTACTCGGTTGCGGCACCCGTGCGTGACTGGGTCGGGACGGGGATGACACTTGATGACTTGGAAAAGGCGGCCACCCATTCATCAGCCGAGGTGACAACGCGGGATACGCGGAAGATGGCGGAAACACAACCCGAAGAAGTCCACCGGAAGCCCACCTACGGTAAGCATTCCGATGGCGTTTTCGTTTTAGACGAACCGCGTCGGACCTTGGAGGAAGTGCTGCAATTCGATGCGCAGTTGGGTGATTTCGAATTCGAGCCCCCCGCCAACCGCTTCAAGCATCTTCCCGTCACCCGCGCCACGCTGACTGACGGCGGTGAACTGAGGGTTGTGCAACTGGGCGACAGCATCATGAACGACATTGCACGGTCGGGTTGGATGCTGCGTTTGGAGAACAGTGAGACCAGTCCCGAACTCGACGTGGTCACGGTGGTGCGCGGTACCACGGGGTGCGACTGGTACCAGCACGAGAACCGCGTGGCGCGCTACGTCAACCCATGGCAGCCCGACCTCGTCATTATCGGCGGAATCAACAACCGCACCCCGGACGCCGTGCGCAAAGTTGTGGAGCAAATCCGTGCCGGTTCCCATGCTGAAATCCTCCTGCTGAGCGGTGCTTTCGGGAGAGGCCAGGATCCGGGCAAAGAAACCTACGCCGGGCGATCGGACTTGCGGAAACAGCTTGAAGCGGTGGCCGAGGAGCTGAGCATCGCCTACTTCGACTTGCGCGAAGCATGGGCCGAAGAAACGCGTCGTGTCTGCCGCGAATGCGGCCTGACCATCGACGATTTCAAGCGCGATCAGGTGCATGCCAATCCGTTGGGCGAACAGATCGTAGGCTGGCTGCTTGCCCGTTTTCTAAAACCATAGTCCGTCTCGGTCACGTCTGAAAAGCGATCGTTGCGGAGAATAACCGGGAAGGAAACGTCGAATGAATGAGCAGGTGTCGAACACGAACGAAAAAACACTCCATTCCAACCGAGCCGATGGCCGTTTTACTACGATTGAAGGATCCCTTCATGCACGACTGAAGAATTTGGCCCCTGAATTGGTTTTTTCACCGGACATGAAAGGCGAGGCGCTGGTCGAATGGCGGCGGCGTGTGAGGGTGCGCTTGCGCGAGCTTCTGGCGTTTCCGGTCAACGACGAGCCGCAACCTGAACCGCGGATGCTTTGGGCGGAGGCCCGCGACGGCTACGAGTTGCAAAAATGGGAAGCCTACCCTGAGCCGTACAGCGTGGTTCCCTTCCTGATGCTTGTCCCAGATGGTATTACGGATAGATCCCCGGGAGCCGCGGTCATGTGTTTCCCCGGCAGCAGCGCTACAAAAGAACGGCTTGCCGGCGAGCCTGAGATCGTGGACTGGCCGGTGTCCGCCAAGCACCCGGAGCGCAACAAAATGGCTAGGCACTATGCGCGGGCCGGGTTGATCGCTGTTGCCGTGGACCATCCCGACCGCGGCGAACGCACCACGAATATGTTCGAGGACAGTCGTTACCAGATCGGGGTCCATGCACTGTGGCTCGGCCGCAGCTTCGAGGGCATTTCCGTGTTCGAAAAATGGACGATTTACAACTGGCTGAAAAAGCAAAACCTTGTAGACGCCTCCAGAATCGCTACGTCCGGGCATTCACTGGGCGCGAAGCCTGCCCTGCATTTGGGAGTTCTTGAACCGGAGATCGCGGCGGTTGTGTGGAACGATTTCTGCAGCAACTGGCGCACGCGAGAAGTGATGGTTCCCGCTTTCAGGCCGCATCTTGGTCACTATATCCCCGGCATGCAGAAATGGTTCGATTATACCGACCTGATGGCCGCACTGGCCCCGAGACCATTACTGATTACGGAAGGCGGACGAACACAGGACATCGAGACCATTCGTGCCGCCTGGCAACGTTGCGGAGCTCCGCAAAACTTTAAAGTGTCGTATTATCCCAAGTACGCGACTCCCGATCAGCGCCCCCACGAC
Organism: Minisyncoccota bacterium; assembly: GCA_021734725.1. Taxonomy (GTDB): domain Bacteria; phylum Verrucomicrobiota; class Lentisphaeria; order Oligosphaerales; family MVZH01; genus JAIPIM01. Next base: position 9,879 of record JAIPIM010000041.1, read on the forward strand.
AACGACCCCTTGTACGAAGGCATGAGCATGGACGACTTTTTTGAATACGCCAATGTTGACGTTCCCCAGCACTGCTTCAAGGAGAATATCGCGGTACCCTGGCTGAAGAAGATGCTGGGGGCATGAGAAGGATGAGTCCACTCTATACGTACGGTTTTGGAAAAGGAAACTCTTTATGTTCATAGACATTCACGTTCACACATCCCGCTGGGCCGGTCCCCCGAAAGCAGACGGGAAGCCGTTTCTTTCGACACCGGAACAGCTGCTCGATAGGTACGATGCCATCGATGTGGAAAAGGCCGTGCTTCTGCCGATTGTCAGCCCGGAAGCCATGCAATTTACGCAGTCGAACGAAGACATAATAGACGTGGCCAGACAGTATCCCGACCGTTTCATCCCCTTCTGCAACGTCGACCCGCGACTGCTGACCAATTCCGCGGATGCGCCTTTGGGGAAACTTTTGGATTTTTATCGGGAGCAGGGCTGTAAGGGGATCGGTGAGGTTACCGCCAACATACCGTTTCTGGATCCCGTGGTGCAAAACTTATTCAAACACGTTCAACGTGTCGGGTTCCCGCTGACGTTTCATATTGCCGCACAAATGGGTGGTTTGTACGGCTTGTACGACGACCCGGGCCTACCTCAGCTCGAGCGCAGTTTGGCGCTTCATCCGAACCTGGTGTTCCTGGCTCACTCCCAGACATTCTGGGCGGAGATGGCGCCGCTGGAGAAACCGGCGGACCGTTACGGCTACCCCAGGTATCCTATTGCCGAGGAAGGTGTTGTTCCCAAACTTTTCCGGCAATACCCAAACCTGTATGGCGATCTGTCGGCGGGAAGTGGCTTCAATGCTCTCAAACGAGATCCGGAGTACGCTGTACAATTTCTAAATGAATTCCAGGACCGGCTCTTGTTCGGCACCGATATCACCGCGCCCGGAACAGCAACGCCGCTCGTCGATCTTCTTCTCAACATGCGGACAAACGATAAAATCAGTGAAAGCGTTTTTCAGAAAGTGGCCCGCGAAAACGCCGCGCGCCTGTTGAACCTGAATGTGGCTTAAGTTGACCGGAAGGTGCAAGCATGATGGATAACTCACAATCAGGCGGCACTGTGCCTCACGAAACGAGTAATCACGCTCTGAGAGATGCCGTCTGGATGCTTGGTGAGGATCGGGACGGAATTCTAGGCTGGGCGCGCAGGCAGATAGAGTGCTGGGTTCCCAAACTCACGGGTTCACAGGCGCGGTTCGGGGACCGGCTCGGTTCCGGATTGTCCATTGTGTGTGGGACAGCAGAGAGAAACGCTTCCGTTAAGCGGGCCCTCGAGCAAGGCGTGCTTGATATGACTGAGCTGGGTGATGACGATTTCATTCTCGAGCAGACGATTCTTGAGAGCAAGCCGGTACTGATGATCGCGGGCCGGACAGTGCGTGCCGCAGTCTACGGAATATGCGGACTTTTCGAGCGTCTGGGATGCACGTTTTTGATCAGTGGAGACCGGCTGCCTCCGCTTGAGCCCACTCTTGAAGTGCCCGTCCTCAATGAAATCGAACACACGGACAGCTCTTGGCGCGGCATCTGGTTCGGCGGTTACTGCTTTGTCGCTAACGCCATGTTTTCCCTGCCGGATTACGAGGCCATGTTCGATCAGATGATTAAACTGAAAATGAATCGCATCGTGTTTTATCATTTTTCGCAGGAACCCTTTATAGACTACACGTTTAAAGGCGAGCGCAAGCTGGTTGGCGACATCTCCCATCCGGACTCCGGATACATCTCGTACGGCCGTGAGTTCACGGGTTCGTGGCTTGTCAAAGATCTGCCGGTCGGTCGGGAAAAATTCGACCGTGAGAAGCTTTGCCCCCCAGAGTTTCAGGACATCAAGAGTTCCGCTGAAGCGTTGGATACCGCAAAAGCGTTCATGCGGAAAATTATGGTCATGGCTCGGGAACGCGAAATCGGTGTCTGGACCTGATTCCTCCCGCAATTCACGACACCTAATTTGGCGAAGTACGCACGGCCCATGTCGCGTCCGCACGGCCACTGGTCCGCTCATTTGAGTTGCACGGACCCCGTGGTGGGTCCCCTGAATCGAGCGCGGTTGGAGGGAATTCTGGATGCTTATCCAGATTTGGAGGGCGTGTTCCTCAGCATCCCCGAAGGATTTTTCCAAGATCCCTATCCGGAAACGGACGCCCTCATTCAGCGCGAGTGGGATAAGTATGGCGAGGCGTTGGAATTGCTGCGGAAATACTGGGGCAAGTTCTGGCCTGGCACGGACCGGCAAAACGAGCATATGCGTGCGGACATCGCTTTCACCGAAAATGTAAAGAAAACCATTGCCGAAGCAAAGAATCTTAAGCCTGACTTGAAGCTTGGCATTTGTACGGTTTGTAAGTCTTATCTGCTTACACATCTGCACGATGTTCTTCCGAAGGATATGCCGTTTATCGATATTGAGTCCCGTGCCCTCTGGACGCTCGAGGGGGCGCCGCTGCATCTTTTCCAGCGCATGAAAGGGCGCGAGTGTGTCGTCATCCTGCGTGCGGTTGACGACGGTTCGCTGGCCGGCATGCAGTTTTCGCTATGGCAGTATTCGCGGGATCGGTTTCTTGAATCCGCCGAGGAGAACGGCACGGCGGGATTGATGATCCAGACGACCCACATTCGCGGAAATGAACACAGTATGAGGTACCTCGCCAGCGGCATGTGGGGTGGGTGCCGCGAGCCCGTGGAGTTTTACCGAGAATACGCGATGCGTGTATTTGGCGAACAGGCCGCGGACCGAATAGTCGACGCGTTCATGATTCTTGAAAAAAACGATGAACACCTCGGTGGGCGTGGGCAGAAAAACCTGCCCTGGAATATGCTTCCTCAGCACATTGGGATCATGAAATCATTCCGTGACTTCGAACGTCCTTTCGATAGGGCCCCCTTTGCTGTCGAAACTGTACAAGCGTTTGAGAGGTCGGCCGAGATGTTCAAGGTCTCCATTGGGTATCTGTCTCAGGCACTGGCGCTCTTGGAAGGGACCGGCCCCGATACCCACGAGTCCGGCCGGCGCGAACTCGCGTACATAGTGAGCCGGACCAAGGGATATCGTGCTCATCTACAGGCGCTGGTGGACATTACAGGGCTCTACCGCACGTATTATGAAATCTTTGAAGAGGGGCCGCGCAATGATCTTCCGGGTTTCAGGCGCACGCTGGGGGCACTGGTCGAGGATGCGGCGCGCCTCGAGGCGCGGACACGGACATCGGCGCGTTTCTTTGCTGCATGTGTCTCGCATACAACGGATCTTGCGGTCTTGTGGATGATCAGTCATAAAATGGTCTTGGGCAGCCAGTGTTTGCACGGGTTTCTTTCTAATATTCAGGCCTTTTATGACGGACGGGAGTATTGGAAACCGGTGCCCTGGGATAAGCTGTTCGGTCGTTCGGTGTATCCGGCCTATACCCTGGAGCCGCTTAATGAAAACCATGTGGAGACCGAATACGAGCCCGGGTGACCGCTGCCTGTCTCTGGGGGCTTTTCGCTCAGAGACAATGCTTGCGGGAATCGCGCCGGCGGTGTACAGGCTTTGTAACGCGGTCCTCCCGGGCCGCAAACTGGCGCACCGGCGGGCCTGGATACCCGCTTTACTTATGCACCGGCGGCCACGCGTCAACTCAGTTCTTCAAAAGCTATAAGGCGTTCAGCATGATGTCATGATCGAAATGTGAATAGTCAACAACCCTCACGGGAGACGTGATGAAAACACCCCATAAACCGCTTGATATTTTCTTGTTGATTGGACAATCGAACATGGCTGGACGCGGGCCGATGAACACGGTTCCGGCCCTGAGCCACCCGAATGTCTGGATGTTTCGAGACGGAGAATGGCTGCCCGCGCGGGAACCGTTGCATACGGATAAACCCGACATTGCCGGGGTTGGCTTGGGTATGAGCTTTGCCGTGACCCTCGCGAGTAAAGAATCTGAAAAGGGCGTTGGTTTGCTGCCGTGCGCTGTAGGTGGTACCCGGCTCGAGCGGTGGCTTCCCGGTGCGGATCTGTATGAACATGCAGTGTCCGTCACCAGGCAGGCTCTCTCGTCCGGGACCCCGCGGGGCATTCTCTGGCATCAGGGGGAAGGCGATGCCACTGAAGAGGAACTGGCCGAAAGCTATGGGGAGCGCCTCAGCCGGACGATTGCGGGGCTGCGCAAAGAGTTGAAGGTCCCGGATGTGCCGTTTCTCGCCGGTGAACTGGGGTACTTTCTGTCCGGTCACGAGTCCTGCAGCCGTTTCTTCCGCGTTGTGAACCAGCAATTGCATGCTCTCGAGGACAGTGTAAAACGGTTCGGTTGTGTCAGCGCCGCCGAGCTTACGGACCATGGAGACAGCCTGCACTTTGACTCGGCTTCGCTGCGGGAGTTTGGCCGCCGGTATGCATACGAGTACGAACGCAACGTGAATACGTGCTGTCAGCTTTGACAGTACGAATGACGAAGGTAGAAAAAACGATGACAAATAGCTGGAATTTCATTTATGCGGCGGACATGCAGCCTGGGTCCCCCAAGTCCTATCGTTTCAAGCCGGCCTATGCGGAGAATTGGCGGACCGCGCGACGGCAGATTATGGATCGTCACCCGGAGTTCCTGTTGATTGGCGGGGACGTTACGCGCGATGGTTACATACATCGCTGGGAGCTGGAGGAAATGAAGGCCGATTTCGATGGAATGGGTATACCATATCACGTAATCCCCGGGAATATGGATACCGGTAATAAACATACCGACCGGACCAGCGGCCGGCCGGACCGTAACGATGTGACATTGAACATGACGTCCGAAGAGCTTCAAACCTTCGAGTCCGTGTTCGGTCCCAGCTCCTGGACGTTCGATCACAGGAATGTCCGGGTGTCAGGCTTTTGTGACATGCTGCTCGGCTCTGGGCTCCCGCAAGAGCGCGAGCTGTGGGATTGGCTCGAAAAACAGGCGAACCGCCCGAAAAGTGACCATAACATTTGGTTGATGCACTACGCCCTTTTTCTCGATGCGCCGGACGAACCCGCTTTCGATATCACCGCTCCGGAGCATTATCTGGACTGGTATTTTTGCGTGGACCAGGGATCGAGGGACAGGCTCCTGGATCTTCTGAAGAAAGCCGGTGCCACGCGGGTGATCACCGGTCATATCCACTGCCGCAAGGAACACGTTGTCGATGGCATTCATTTCGATCTTGCGCCCGGCATTGCCATGGGGCAATGGTTTGACCGCTGGCCGGACGGTGACGCCTCGCTTGGTTTTCTGGAGTATACCGTCAGCGGAAAGCGCATCGAAAAGCGGTTTGTTCCGCTGGAGCATGAATCAACTCGTACAGACGGCTACGGCCCCGGCGGGCATCCCCTGCCCGAGGCCAGAGACTACTCACTGGCCTGGGAAACAGGAGGGCAATCCTAATGTTTATCGATATCCATACGCATTCGGCCTTTGCACGGCATCCCGCCGTGTCGCGACCCAATGGATCAACCTACCCGACACCAGAACGCCTCATCGAAATGATGGATGAACACGGAATCGACAAAGCCGTGGTTCTCAGTACTCTCAGCCCCGAATTCCGTTACACAATCGTCATTCCGGAAGAGGTGCTGAAAATACAACAGCACTTTCCGGATCGGATCATTCCCTTCTGCAATCTGGATCCGCGATTTATCGGGAACAGTCCCGACTCGGATTTCCGCCCGCTGCTGCAAGCCTACAAGGAACTTGGTTGCAAGGGAGTCGGCGAATACATTCCGAATATTCCCTTTGACGATCCATTGAACATAAATGTGTTTCGACAGGTGGAGGAAATCGGACTGCCATTAACATTTCACATAGCTCCACGGGCTGGAGGCTGTTACGGATGCATTGACGACGTTGGGCTGCCGCGGCTGGAGAAGGTTCTACAGGCTTGTCCCGACCTCAAGCTTCTGGCCCACTCGCAGGCTTTCTGGGCGGAGATTAGCACGGATGTCATCCGGGGCGGCGAGCGGGTCGGCTACCCGACGGGGCCCGTCACGCCGGGGCGCGTGGTGGAACTCATGCGACGTTACCCGAACCTGCTGGGCGATCTTTCGGCGCACAGCGGATTCAACGCTATCAGCCGGGACCCCGAGTTCGGTTATGCGTTCCTGGAAGAATTTCAGGACCGGTTGTTCTGGGGTACGGATATCGCCAACGATCCCCAGGAACTGCCTATTGTCGGTTACTTCAGAAACTTGAAGGCGGAGAAGCTTATTTCCGAAGACGCGTACGAAAAGATCACTTGGCGCAACGCAGATCGACTGCTCGGGCTTGGGCTCGAGCCGGAAGGAGAGGAACATCCATGAAAATCTACATTGTTACGGACTTGGAAGGCGCGACCGGCGTTTTCAAGTGGAAACAGACACGCGAAAAGGAGACCCCTGAATTCCGCGACGCCATGCGGTTGCTGATGGGCGATATCGCGGCGGTTGCCGAGGGGCTCAAGCAGGGCGGTGCAACCGAGGTCCTTGTGCTTGACGGCCACAACGGCGGCAACAATTTCATTCCCGACTGCATGGTTCCAGGTGTGCGCTACATCACGGGCCTGCCGCGACCGGGGCCCTTGTGCGGGCTGGATGAATCCTTCGACGGTATTGTTCTGGTGGGATATCACGCCAGGAACGGTACTCCGGATGGTGTACTGCATCATACGCAAAGCTCACTGGCGGAAAAGAAGTACTGGTATGACGATGTTGAGCGCGGGGAGATCTACCAGTGCGCGGTGGCCGCCGGACATTACGATGTGCCGGTGATACTGGTGACCGGCGATGAGGCCGCCTGCCGCGAAGCACGCGAATTGCTGGGCGAGGAGTTATCCACCGTGGCCGTGAAGAAAGGCATCAGTCGGGAGGCGGCCGTGTTGCTGGCCGCGGAGGAAACACGACCCATGCTGATTGAAGGGGCCCAGCGCGCAATGAACGAACTGGGGGGGCGTAAACCTCTTAAGCCGCACTTTCCGGTCAAGCTGCGGATTCGTTCGATCGGCCCGAACGCCGCCGAGCCGGACACCCCGTGGTATTCGGATCGCGAGTGCATCGTCCGTAACGGACTCGATGTTATCAGTGGATCGGACGAGTGACGAGTAGATGTAGCATCGTCAGCGTGGTATGGGGTCAAGGTTGCATGTTGGTCGCCGTTGGCGACAGGGAAGGATGGGGAGAGGGGCCTTGGGATACCAGGGTCTCCGACCCTTCGCTATCCATGTGCATGGCCGTTGGCCATAAAGCGCATTCCTCCCCAAGCGGGACCAACATGA
>JAIPIM010000042.1 GCA_021734725.1 Minisyncoccota bacterium
CAACGTCGGCGGCAAACAGGGGTTTTGGCCCACTTTCGTCTGCCGCCGACAGGCTTTTGCAGGCTGCGGTTATTGCCTCAGCGTCGCTTGCTGGTGAACAGCCTTTTCCACCACGGCCGTTGTCGTTCACGGACTGCCTCCTGTAAAACTGCCGCTTGCTGAGTAAGTTCTTCGGATCTCTCGCCAGCCTCCCTCAACGCTTTCTCCGCCGCATCCGCCCGTACCGATTCTTTCAGGGCAAATTCTTCTGCGTCCTTGGACTGAGCCCGGGCCTCATCCCGCTCGTGTTGAATCTTCTGGAGAAGGCCGTCCTCCGTATCCCGAATCTCTTTCTCGTCCTCGGGCGGTTGCCATGGCGGAAAAGTCCGAAAATCGTATTGGTCCTCGGATAAGCTTCCGGCTTTGCGTTCGTACTCGTCATGGTTGTCAAAAAGTTCGCAGACATACACCCCCTGCTCGCGTACCACTGCCACCATGCGTTCCGCCGTGCGCCCCGGCTTGAACACGGGCAGCATGGCACCCCTGAACGAGTGACGTTTCTCCGCACGCCAGAGGGGGTTGCTGACGCGGCGAAGCATGAACGTGAGCTGACTTTTCGTGTCGCCAGACGCCTTTTCATAGACTGCCCGGGCACCGGGGGAAAGGAAGACCGGGAGTTGCGCGGTCGTCAACCCCTCGCGGACAAGGTGTCCGAATGCCGACAGGGTAACTAAATTTTCTTCTTCCTCGATGAGGCTTTCATACCAGATTCTGTCTTGATAGCTGACGCCCCCGCGAATGGCGGCAAAGAAATCTTCCCTGGACAAGGCACCTTCTTTTTCCAGCATGGCCAAAGCCGGTTCCGCCAGGGCCAGCCTTTCGACATCGTAGCTGATCGGAACCGGCGGCAGCCGCAGCAGGGCATTGCTTTTCTCAAAGATGTAGACAACGTCAAGATGGTAGATCTGACCGAACAGAGTCAGGTACGGGACAACGGATTTAAAACCGCCGGTGACATTCAGTATGACTTCCTCATCAGCCGCTTCGGGCGCGCCACCTTTAAGCTGTCCCAGCGCGGAGAAAAGGTTTTGTATACCAACGCGGCGGAAGCGTTTTTCGTCGGTCACCTGGAGTCCTTCGATCTCAAACAGTCGAGGTGTGACATCGAAATAATCATCGGCAATCCGACGGAGTTCATGCGCGCACAGTCGACCTTCGGGCGTCTCCGTGTGCAGAAACACCAGGTCGTCGGTTTTGCCCGCCCCGAGTTTTGCCAATGCATTCGTTTCCGCGGAAACTTTAGCGAGAAAGCGGGTCGTGTCGCCGCCAGTTTCGTCGGTCAGCGTTCTTACTCGCTCTCGCAAGGCCTTGCGGAAATCTTGCTCATTGTCGGGTGAAACCTTGACCTTCGCAGCAATAGATGTACCACACGTGCTAATGATCCTGCGCATTTTTGAGCACCCTCGTTAGCAATAGTGAAATTTATTGCGTTGGGACTGGTTACTTGGTGACCCAGTCAACCGGCCATGCCATCATTAGGTCATCGGGTCAGTTTGTGATAAGCGCCTAAACTCCAGGTCACGCCAACGCCTTGCGTCATGCTTCTCTTTCAGACAAGCGATGGCTCCGTCGAGAAGATTTTGCGTTGCCGCCATCAGTAGCAGGCGGTGTCCATCTCCCAGCTTGATGACTTTCATTTTTGTGGGGGATGGGACTCTTTGGGTGCCGGGCTTATCCTTACGAGGGATCTCACCAAAATACCCCTTGTTTTGAACGGTGTCCGACGCTGTTTCGCGTGCCTTGTCGGCAGTCATGTCGGTTGTGCACAGGCGCACGTCCCAGGCCTTCGGAATTGATAGCTCCTGGAGTTTTTGCCGGAATTCGTCGGCATCGGCACACTGCCAATCCCGGCACCAGACGGAGCCCGCCGCGCGATTCGCGCGTTGTCCTAGGCAACCCAGGAGCAGCCAGGTCTCGACGTCGCGCTTGGCCTCTATCCAGAGATCGGTTGTGCAGCCGACGAGGCGGCGAAGTGTAAGAGTGAATGCCGTGGTGTGCGGAACGGCATCACGTTTTGGGCCACCCTTGTGGGGCAACAACGACCCGCTCTTTGTCGAGCCTTTCTCCCAGGACAGTTCCAAAGCAACCTTACTCGCCTTCATCCCGCCCTTGTCGCCACCCCACACATCTTCAATGGTATTGGCTTCTTGCTCCCGCATACGCCGCCACTCCCGGATTTGGCCGCGGATGGAGGCGGCACGTATTTCCGGGTTATTGCGGCAATCGGCGCCGTGACAAAAGCAGGGAGTAAGGAGTTCGACGTTGTAGCCTTTCGTGCGTTCAGTCATTTTGACGGCCTCCAAACTTGGCGGTCAGGTTCTTGATGGCCTTTTTCTGTTTCTTGCCGGTGCATCGGGCCTGTCCGTCTCCGGTACAATAAGAGAAAAGATCGTACTGCTCCTGGAGGGTGCCCGGCCACTGAACCATCCCTTCTTCATGTTGGTATCGGTTGACAAATGTGACAAACTCCTGGTCGGCCATCGCTGCGTACCGGGCCATTCCAGCTTCGGTTGCTTCAAGCCGCGCCATTTTTTCCTGCTCCGCGAGGGCACGTTTGTTTTCCTCTGCCTGCTGGGCGACCGACGCCTGTGTTTCACGGTACATAACCTGCCATTTCCGGACTATTTCCGTCGGTTCGGAAATTCTCTCGAACCGTCCATAGCCCGCCGCGGTCTTGGCGCCGAGGCCGGTGGTGGTGAGGCAATCGGCAATCAGTTTCTCGGTACGGTCGAGGATTGTCGAGTCCGCCTTGCGCATGAGACGAAGCGGACACAGCCACAAGGTGCCCGGTTCGATGGCAAGAAAGTGGTTGGGGTTTGGACCGCGATCTCCTTTGGAATGTGGATGTGGGGTAAGGATATCGATCCCGAGTTTTGGCACGTCGAGCGGAAACAGACCATAGAAGACGACGTTGCCGGCACAAGCGTTGTCGCCTACACCGGAATTATCGCCGAATATCCCAGCCAGTTCCGCGTCGATTTCAGCTCGGTTGCCATTGATATCCGCCACCTCTTTACCATCCTGGTCTGTTGTCAACTTGAAGACATTGTCCCCGTTTGCTTCCCATATCGCCCAGGTGGACACAGCACCCTTTAGCGCCGTACCGTTGACCATAGGCATGCCGGTGATCGGCTCAAAGGACATACCGGTGTTCTCGAGGATGGAGGAGCGGGCCATCTGAAGGATCAGGCGTGAGGTGTTGCGGAAGTACAGGAGGCATATTGCATCGCCGTATTCGTCCTTCAGAGCATTGAACAGGCTTAGCCGGCGACTAATGGCATTCTGAACGGCCTTATGGGATGGCTTGGCTTCATAGCTCTCCTGGACGCTCTTCAGTTGGTCGCCTTTGCCGTTGTGCTCCTTTTTGACGAACTTGTCGAAGTGGAGTCCCCAACTTTCGCAGCCATGTCGCCGCAACGCAGCCAGCGTGGTCTTGTAAGCAACGGGCAAAGCACTCATGATACAAATCTCCGCAGGTAGTTGAGAAAGGCAAGACATTCGGCAGTGATCCGGCGGAACTGAGTTGGAGTCGACGTTTTCGCAAGGTACTTCGCCAAGCATTCCGGATCCTGAATGTCTTCAGTCATGATGGATTTATCCTGTTTCCGCACTTCGTTAAGATGCGCAACCACAGCGGATGCAATTGAGTAGAAGGCCGCCTCGCTGCGACTGGTCTTCTTATCAATAGCGAAGGCCAGCGCCCCCAGCAATCCATTGGTCTGCACCATTGTAGGGAAACTCTTAGATTTATCACTGCCCCCTTGGCTGCGTAGAATCTCATCCTTTGTCTGAATTGCGACGGCCGCCCTGATCTGATCGAGTGTTTTCTTCATGATTATTCACCTCCTTTTTCGGTAAGCGTGACTTCACAGAGTCCCAAGCCAACGGTTTCGTCGCCGCCGATCTGGAGGAATGCCTTGTCGCTTGGGAACAGCTCGCGGAACTTAGCGCCCGCATCGCTCTGGTCGTCAGGTCGATGATTGTCGAGGATGGTACAGACCGAGTAGAATAGCGCCTCGCAAGGCACGTTTTCCTGGTTGAAAAGCTGTTCGTTGGTACGAGTTGCCGGATTCATCTGAATGCGGGCGACAATTTCGGTGCAGGCGGTCACGAAGTGTTGGAAGTTCTCGTCCGAGACAATCACCAGTCGCTTGTCAAGTTCAGCCTGGCAGACGGGATCGTTGCAGACTTTGGCTATTGCTTCCGCAACAATTTTACGGCTCTCGTCGTTTTTTGCTTCCAGCGGATATTCCTCAAGGACGACCGTGCTGCCGGAAGCGACTGCGTCGTCGGCAATACAGGCATCCACGCCAATGTCAGGGACGTCGAACGATTCACCCCAATCCCGCTGGAACCGCCGCAAGACAGTCGGACAGGTGATCCAGGCGAAGCATCCCTTGAGTGAGCGCACTGGGAACGCCAGCAACTTGCCCTCACCGGTAATCACGGCACCCGCGTAAGCCTTTGTTTTGCCGTTTTCATCCTTCGTCGCCTCGTCATCCTCATTGCCGAAAAGCAAATTGACTATCGGCGACTTTTCGCTCTCGAAACCATCCCGCGCCTGCTGACGGAGTACTCCCTTCAGCGAACTTGAAGGAATAACCGGGAAATTGGTGATGCGCTCGCGCATGACGGGCATGTCAACGATGTCCACCGAGGTTCCGCATCCGACGTGAAGCGGGCTGCGTGTGTAGATGCCGAGTAGAAACTGCTGGTTCGATTTCATGATGTGGTTCTCCTTTTTGTTGATCACTTGCTGTCCGGGAATTCCAGTTGCGTTGGGGCCGTAGCGCACACGCCGTAGCCATATCCTTTTTCACCGTACATATCGGACCGCGGCTGCCAATGCAGCTTATGCACCAGGGCTGCAGCGGCTTCCCCATTCTCACAAAGGAACCAGTAAACCGCGCCGGCTGGAACGGCTTTCACGGTTGCCTTGGGGTGATGGCCGACGGTATCCCATCCGGAAAGATTAATAGAATCGCCGACGGCATGAGTCAGTAGTCGTATCTTGGGAGGCCGGTCAACGCCAAAGAGCCGTACGTCGCCATCAGCCAGCGAGTCACGGTCCGAGGTATTCATGCACCAGCCGGGGATGCTGCCACCTCTGAACAGGGCGGGAGTCAGCAGCACCCATTTAACTAGGAAACGACCGTTTCCATCGATAATGGGCCGACAAAATTCGGGCATACAGTTCTGAACGGCCACACAGTCGCACAGCTTGCGTTCCCCGCCGAATACAACAAGGTGTTTTTCAGCAAGCGCCCCGTCGGCCATACTGTTTTTGGAGCCCGCCTGGCCCACAAAACTCATCCCGTCAGCCAGCCGCATGTATTCAGCGGCATAGATTTTGCCCTGAACCGTGCTCTGTCTCGTCGGGTCGATCTTGATTCCCATCCGCCATTCGCCGGCCTTCATCGCTACAGTTCCAGAGGTTACGGCGCCGATGGCCGTGAAATCGTGCTTATCCCCACTCAGATAGGCCGACAACTGCCTGGCATCCCAGAACCCGTCAATTCTGTTTTTCGAGGCCGGGACCGCACTGAGCGGTAAAACTTGCATCCCGACATTTTCAAGACGGGAAGTGCTTATGGATTGCTCGTCCACAGTGGTCTTACCGTCGGCACTTTTTACGGGACCAATGGCTAAAACGTCTTTGGGAATGGGAAACAACGGTCCATGGTCGAGGTGATGGAGAAATGGACCGACCGTGCGCAGATCATCGAATTGGGTTGACGAAACAGTTCGCTCGCGAACGCCCTGACGGTTTCGCCCCTTTACGGCCTTCTTGACCTCGCCGAGATCGCCCTTGTCGCGTAATAGAGCGGTGCGCACGGCTGAATGAAGATGGTGCGGCATCGGTAGTTGCGCGCCATGTCCATAGCCTTCACCGGCGGCCATGGGACGGGCATCGCGGAAGAAAAGCACGTCATGGGGTATCAGTTTGAGATCAATCATTGGACACTCCTCCTTTCTCAAGACGATGCAGGAACGCCAAGCCCATCCAGAAATTCATGAACATTTCGGGGGATATTTTCCCGCTCGTCAAATTGAAATGGCCAATTATCCGCTCGGCGTTATGTCTTGCGGGATCCGCCTTCTGGCCACCTTGCCTTGCAAGGGTTATCCGCAGGAATTCTTCGGCGGCGACAATTGACGTCTCGTCAAATTCCGGGAGCCAGTGCTCTTTGCCCACGCCGCGAAGTGCGGGTGCGAGATATTGACAGTATTTATGTACAAACCCATTGCTCAGGATTCTGTAATCCAAACAGGTATGGATTTCTCGGGCCACGGCCAGCAGGTTCGGCCTTTTGGGTTCGCTGTCGTCAATGGCCGGCCAGTGTGCGGTAAAAGAGTGCGTTTCGCCTGAACGTTTCATGATGGTCATGCAGAAGCCGTCACGCCCGGCGTTTTTGACCGCGGATTCGGCGTCGCGCGCCGCCTGGATCACATCCTGCATGGGTGCCTTGATGTGACCTATGGCGATCCCGACAGATACGGTAGTGCGTGGACCGGGAAGCAGCATGGGCCAAGTGGGACGCCCGCCACCCGAATCTCTGAGCTTCAAGAATCCGTTTGGATGACTTTCCTTGTGCATTTCCGACCAGTTATAGTCGAAAATGTCATACAGAACCGAATTGGCATCGTTTGGCTTGAGCCCTCTAAATGTCTGTTGCAGAGCCTCCGCGCAATCGAGTGCCTTGGCGGCCGGCACCATGGCCAGCACATCATCGCCGCCCGCATAGATCAGTTGACCATCAAACTTGTCGAGCACGGGGGCCACACAATAGGATGCGAAGTTGGCCAGCGCTTCTGAAAAGGCGGCGTGATAAGAAGGAGACAAAGCCCTGGGCACGTCTTCTGCATCAAGATCACTTCCCGGTGGAGCTTTCCACTTGCCCTTGAAGAATTGCCTGATGCCGGCACCCGAAAGATGGTCGAGAACGGCCGGCGCATTGTTGCCCGACAACCATTTGCCCATGTTGTCGCCGTCCAGCGCAAGTACCGCGTAGTAGTTTTCACCCGCTCCGGCGGTGCGCTCTTCTTCGTCATCTTCGGCAATGTCAATCTTTTTGCCGGTGGCAATCTGGTACGTGGACTTGATCTTTTTACCCAAATCCCGATGTACGTCGAAACCGAATGCCTTCTCGAGGTGCGCTTTTGCGAACAGACGTTTGACGACAGTCAGCAGGCCGAAGCGTTGATTGCCTTTGGGGAAATGACGCTGGCCGCTTCCACCCAGTTCTTTATCTTGTGCAACTGCCTCCCAGAATTCCTCCCACTTTTCCCCGCCCAGAACTTCCAATTCACCGTCAAGCTGGTCTTTGGGAATTTCAAATTGGCGTCGCTTTTCCGCGCCTGCTCCAAAAGCGTCGGTCTGCTTAAACGGTCGCGCGGCCTTCGAGGCACCGAACTTCCATTCGGCCATCATGTAAGAGAGCGACCAAGCATACCCCGGATTAACAAGTTCAGGCACTTCGCCTTCCTGAATATCGTCACCGCTCCTGTCCGTTATCACGGCTTTGTGATTTGCGGCATCCCAGCGGTGACGGTAGTTTCGCGCGTCGTAATATGTTTTAGCGTCAGTACCGATGCACCGCTCCGCCCAGTGTTTGAGCAGAGCAACCGGGTGGGATGACGGTTCTTTTTCATGAGGCGGACACCCCTCGTAGAGCCTGGTCAGTGCCTCCTGGGGGTTCAAAAGCGGCTGAATCAGATGCTCGCACCGCGGAAACTGCTTTTTCTGAACCGTCCACAACTCGTCCCAGCCGGGAAAATCGCCGCCCATGCATTGGTCGATGAAGTCATGGACGTCATTGCAAATATCATCCCATTTCTCCTCGACTGCCGTGTAACAGTCCTCGATAATTTTGTCGTCATCGCCAGGAACAAGTGCAAGGAAGCGATTGGGCAAGGTGGGAAGGAGCATTTCGTTCTTACCGCGATTTCGAAGGCCTGGTTCAGTCAGATCCAAGCTATTTCCAAGTATGTCGTCTATAAGGTGATCGATGAGGGCATTTCCACGAACTTGCGGAAAAATCAGGTGGTCAGGACCATATTTCCGGATGATGACCTCCATGGCATGGGCAATCAGGTAACTGAGCAAGTAGCTGCCTGCCCACAAGTCAATGGTCTTTCGAGCTTGCTTGATGAAACTCTGCACGGGCCCGATCTGAAAAATAAGAAATGCGGGTTTCCCGTTACATCCCTGGAGAGCCGAAACTAGAGAGTTGTGCTGCCATATGGTATGATCTGGAATGCGTGTGTCGGCAACCAGGTACGGCATATAGTGCTCGGCCCCATCGCGTTCTTGGGGGGCCGCCAGGCGTTCCGGCCAAAGGCGCC
This sequence comes from Minisyncoccota bacterium, assembly GCA_021734725.1. Lineage (GTDB taxonomy): Bacteria > Verrucomicrobiota > Lentisphaeria > Oligosphaerales > MVZH01 > JAIPIM01. Next base: position 8,386 of record JAIPIM010000042.1, read on the forward strand.
AGGCGCGAATAAAGTCCTCGCGGGTTGATCCGCTGACGATGCCACTCAATGCTGACGACATCCAGTCCTCGGCCACGTCCCCGGTTTTCGGGAAGGCGCTCGCCTTCAACTGCGTGTCACAGAAAGGATGAATGAACGGCATTCCCTGTTCGCGCCAATCGGTTCGAAGCGGGTTGCCGTCGTAGGACGTTCGAGGGTTGGGAAATACGAAGCGGTCGGCTGCAGCGGCCATCGCATCCAGTCCGTGGTCAAAATCAGATCCTGCCTGGGGACCGAGTCCGAAGGCCAGACGGTTGCTGGCAATGGTCCGCTCGTGGTTCGCAATTCCGTAAGGCTTATGCGGCGGATCATGCAGAAACGCCTCAATTTTTGCTTTCCAGTCTGTCATGGCGCTGAATGCTCCTTTTGTTGGCTGGTTTTATTCTATGTTGACTTGGCGGTATCGTCATATCGGGGGACGTCCAAGGACGTCCTTTGCTCGCGGTCTTTCTTGCGTGAGATGAGCAGGAGATCGAAGCCGATTGCTTCGATTTCTTTGCGCGTGTATTCTCTGCCGAACTCGAGGCGTTTTGCGGGTTTGATGGCGAGCGCTTCCGTGTACCCGGGGCAGTGTCTGCGGGTTGCGGCCGGTTCGTAGCCGAGCACCCGGACGGTGGCGTGTCCGCAGTAATTAACCGGCTGATGTTGACGTACCCAGGCACGCGCCTCCTCGATGCCGATTCGCCTGACGGAGTACTCGCCTTCCTGAATAATCAACGGCGCCGAAATGATAACGGCGTTCTCGTTTTGCGCGATGCCTGCCATCCGGTATTACCTTCGCTTTTTCCCGCTTCTGGAACTGTAAACCACGCCGGGTTTGGCCTCGAGAATCCTTCGCTGCAACTCGTATTCGAGAGAACTTCCCGCGACCGCCGACAGGCAGCTCGAGCTTTGGATACGCCGCATGGCGCCGGAATTGCGCGTGAACGGGAAAGCCGACAGCAAAACACCCCGCCCGAAGGCGCCGCCGTAATGCAGCACATTGTTCTCTAGTTTCTGCAGGTGTTCCTGTTTTACGAATCCGGCTTTGCACTCGGCTATTGTCAGCGTATAGCCGTCCGTGCAGACAAGATCGAACTCCTGTGCATCGCGGTCGACGGTCGCGGAATCCCATCCCGGGATGAAACCTACTCGCATGTCTTTGAGTTGGCCGGCATTGCGAAGAGGGATAAGGGTTTGGTAGCAATAGAGTTCCAGCCAGCCTCCGCAAACGAACGTGGCGAGATCCGGGAATTCACCGAGGTTACGCGTTTCCCCGTCGATTGTCATTCGGCCTGTCCCGGCACGATTTAATTCCACCTCGACCCGTTTTCCGTACCTGTTCCTGGTACAATGGAAGGGTGTTCCGGGGTTGTCCGTGAATGGTGCGATCTCCTTGTAGACAGCGCTGACCGCACTTCGATTCTTCCACAGCCACGGCAGGAGTGAACGCTTGGTTCCCAGGTTGGTTATATCCTCCCATCGTCCGCTGTCACGCACCGTATGCCCCGCCAGTTTCACGCAAGCCTCGATTGTCAGACTCGGCGTCAACTTTTCCCGACCGAAATCGCCGGCAAGATAATCCACGGTCTTACCCGATGTTTCAATATAAAAGGGGGTCCCCTTTATCTGCTGGCACGCGGCGAAAGCGACCGCGAACATCGGCTTTGTGCCGCCTGTCAGATTAAAGCCGACGTTGCTTTGTCCAGCCGTCTCGTGTACGGCATCTTTGATTTTTCGGACCGTATCGGCCCCCAGCTGGTATGGTGCAACAGTGATTTTTTTAAACGTTTTGCCGGTCGGTCGATAGTAGCCGCGCAGGCGTTCGAAGATGTGATCCGTACGCTCCGTTACAATGACAAGGTGGTTGTCGCAGTCAAACTGTTCGATTGCCATGTACAGGGGCAGTATCTGCTCGCCCGCAAGATGAACAACGACGTCAAACTTTTGCATTGTCTTACTCCCACATGATCTTGATGTTGGCGGAGGGAACCGCGAGACCGTATCCTTTATTCTTACCGCGCGAGGGGAAGAGCGGTTCGGGGTTCGCCAGGCCAGGCAGTTGGGTCAATTTGTTCTTGATTCTGTCGGCCAAGTGCCGTACAAAAGCAGGATTGCGCGGATCAAAATCTTCTTCCGGCGCCAGCATTCGATCGAAATAGGTTTCGCCGTTACCAGCGCCGAAGGCCGGGCGAATGTCTTCGCGCTGCGCAAATTCCGCCAGTGTCCTGGAGGCGATTGAAGCATTGTCGAGTGCGGACATCTCTTCCCAGCATCGTTCACACAGCATCCAGAAGAAAGCGTACTCCGCCTCGCTGAGACTGACAGGCTGCCCGTCAACCAGGCATGAGAACTCGGCTGGCCGCAACACGACTTCAGGCAGCGCAAGTATCTGATTGGCCTTGTCGACGGTCTCGCCAAACGAGCCCGGCAGGCGGCCGTATTCACGGCGGAAGACATCACGGCAACGGATGAACGGTATGTCATGAAGGACAACGGGGACATCCCGGCCTTTCAGGCTGCTTTCATTGTAACTGTGCGTTTGATTCGACGGAAAATAGAACTTGGGCTGCAACCCGGGACTCTCGAAGGGAGCGGGAACAAGGACATGGCAAAGCCGGTCCCCCTGACGCGCCAGCAGGGTCATGCACAGGGCGCCCAGCGCGGACATGGTTTTCCGGCCCCCGGCAAGCGAAAAAATAAGGCGGCGATCACTGTTCTCCGTGACTTGACGAATGTTGTCCAGGATGAAATCGCCGACCGCCGCGCTGTCTTCAACCGTTGTGATATCGTCCAGTTCCCGCTTCTGGTCGCTGCTGGGCACGACGCGCATGCTGTCGGACGTATCGCCAAAAATAAGTTCGTCCGAAGTGGCGTCGACGGCCTTTCTGAGCGCTTCCCAGACACCGGACTTGAACAACTCGCGGCGAATGCAGTTTCTGCCCTGCTTGGTCGTCAATGCAATCACCCGATTTACGCGAACGGGTGTTTCTTCATGCGCCAAGGCCCACACCGTCTCGGTGATGACGGCGGGACTTAGGCCGCAGAGTGCCAATAGAACCGTTTGACGGTTGTCAATGGTTGATTCCCGATTGGTAGCCATTGTAGTGCCTTTCCCTTTTTTCCTCAGAGAACGTCCGATCGGTTGCATCTCGTCACCGAAGCGTTATCTCTGGCTACAGGTATAAGATAAGGGCGGGGTTGGCGACAACGACACGAGGGATATCCGCGGATGTCCGTAGAATGTGGAGACCGCGGACCAACCCGTGTGGAAAGAGAGAATACAAGACAGCTGTGTCCGGATTGCAGTACATGCGCCTCCTCTCAGCGACTTATCATATGTCCGATAGTCTTGAAAATAACGCGGATGGGACGGGAATGCAACCAGGATTCTTAGATCGAGTTATGCATAATCGAGGCACAAAAAGACATTCTGGAAGCTGGTGCCAACGCGGATAAGACAACCGAGCGTCTTCACCCCTCCCCGCCAACATGCGCTGAAGCAGGCGATTGCTGCCAGCTGGCGCACCACCACGAGCCAACTGCCCTTTCGTCAACCACTATCGTCGACGCTGTCGTAAACCGCCCCCGCCGCGGGATTCACCTCAAAGGCTCGAAGGCTCGAAGGCCGGCGGTTGCGGGCTCGCAGACCGAAATGGGGAATTGCGAGATGCCGTTTTTCGCCATTCTTGTTCGTGGTCCTTGGTGCGTGGCCCCCCACATACTCAAGTACCGCGGGTCTCCCGGCCCGCGTTTCATCGACACGCACGACAACGGCGGCCCGGAGGACCGCCATACTGACGGCACTGTATCGCGGATCGGCGTTGGGATCACTCGGTCTCCTCTTCCGCCATGCAATGGCGTCGGAAGCCCGGAAAATTCCATCCGTTCGGGAAAGCCCGGCATTGCTCCGGCTTGACGGGCTGAATCAAGCAACCATTTTTGCCATGCAGGAAGATGCACGATCCATCGTCTTTTTCGGTCAGGCTCAAGCAATCCCGTTCATCCGTCAAACGCGTGTACCGGTCCACGAATCCTTCAGTGGTCATACCCAGGTAATCGGCAATGCGCACGATCTCCGTTTCAGACAACCGCACATACCCTTCCCACCGGCAGCAATTGCCACAGCGCACACACGTGAATGTCGTTGTTTTCGAACTCATCGTCGACCACTGTAACCTGCATTATTCACCACAAAGGCTCGAAGGCCCAAAGAGTGTTTTTGAGCCTTTGCGGTTCATGAATTAATCGCTATATCAAACTTTGTTGCCGACACTTCGCGGATCCAGATGCACCATGCTCTCGGACGCAGTTTATCAAGATAACTCAAGGAAACCGTAATCCCAGGCGTTTATCGGCTTCGGATTCGATTGCCTCTTTTGGACTGTTCCGTTCCCATTGCGGGCCGGTGCCTGCCGTAGTATAGTAGTAGTTGCTTTCATGGTTGCACAATTGTCCACGTCGCCCGAGTCGGTCCGGCGCCGGCCGCAGCTTGATCACCTGGACTTTTTCAGTACAGATATAATCTGAGGCGGTTCGTACTCATGTCCATACATCCCACTCAAACGCAGATACAGCTTGCACGCCAGGGCGATATTACGCCGGCGATGAAAGCGGTATCCGAACAAGAAGACCTTTCGGTTGAAACGATTTGCCAGCATGTTGCCGCCGGCCAAACAGTCATCCCCGCCAACCATCATCACACGAACCTCCGACCGATCGGTATAGGCGCGGCACTGCGCACAAAGATCAACGCGAACATTGGCAATTCCGCGCTGTCCAGCAACGCGGAGTGTGAACTCTCCAAACTGCATACAGCAATCTCTTATGGTGCGGACACGGTCATGGACTTGAGCACGGGGGCGGACATCGCGGACATCCGGCGGGCGATTATATCCGCCAGTACCGTCCCTATTGGAACGGTTCCGATCTATGAAGCGGTATCCCGCGTGGAGCAGCCCGAAGACATTACGCCCGAGCTTCTCCTGGATGTTGTCGAAGATCACGCCAGACAGGGCGTGGATTATATCACCGTCCACGTGGGTGTATTGAAAGAGCACGTCGCACGTGCCAGCCAGCGCCTTCTGGGCATTGTCAGCCGCGGCGGGGCCATCACGGCCCGCTGGATGAAGGTTCACAACAAGCAGAATCTCCTCTATACCAATTTTGATGCGTTGCTCGACATTTGTCGTACGCACGACGTAACTCTGTCGCTCGGTGATGGGCTGCGCCCGGGTTGTCTCGCCGATGCTTCCGACGACGCTCAGTTTGCCGAACTCGAAACATTGGGGGAACTGGTCCGCCGCAGCCGAGAGGCAGGTGTTCAGGCAATGGTCGAAGGCCCCGGCCATATCCCACTCGACCAAATTGAAATGAATATGCGCCGTGAAGCGGAAGTCTGTGACGGAGCACCCTTCTACATTCTGGGCCCCGTGGTCACGGACTGTGCGCCGGGTTACGACCACATCACGTCCGCCATAGGCGCGGCTGTCGGCGCCATGCATGGAGCGGCCATGCTCTGCTACGTTACCCCGAAAGAGCACTTGGGACTTCCCAACGCACGGGATGTCAGAGACGGTGTTATTGCCTACAAAATCGCGGCACATGCCGCGGATATCGGCCGGCATCGCCCCGGCGCAAGACAACGCGATGACGATATTTCACGCGCACGAGCCGCGTTCGACTGGGAAGAGCAGTTTCGCCTTGCTCTCGATCCCGAGAAGGCCCGTGAGTTACGCGAGGAAGCCCTGCATGAACGCCGCCTGGAACAGGAAGACTCCGCGGAGGAAGCAAACCGCTACTGCACCATGTGCGGTCCAAAATTCTGTTCAATGCGTGTCTCGCAGCAAGCCATCGGCACCGACGAAGGCGAATAGGCAGCGTCACCATCACCGCGGAATGACGCATCATTTGCGCTGCCGGATGCCATGAAAACCCCATAACCAGTCACACGTATGCGCGAGCCTTACGACAGCCTGTTCCCTACACTGCAAGCACGGGCCAAGACTATCCTCGAACGCCTGCCCCACTGCCACGGATGGGACCATACAGTCCGAGTGTGGCATAATGCACGGCATATTGCCCGAATCGAAGGGGCCGATACCGCCGCCACCGAATACGCGGCTCTGCTTCACGACATAGGGCGTGTCACGGAATTCGAAGACCAAGGCAAGTCGTGTCACGCCACGCTCGGCGCTCAGCAAGTGCCCGACATGCTGCGGGAAATCGGCGTGCGGGATGTCGACTTTATCGACCATGTTGTCGCCTGCGTGCAGACCCATCGTTACCGTCGTCGTACGGCCATGCGTCCGGCAACGCTGGAGGCCAAAATTGTGTTTGACGCCGACAAACTGGATTCCATGGGGGCCATTGGGATCGGGCGCGCTTTCCACTTCGCCGGTCGTGTCGGCGCCCGCGTACACAATACGCAAGAGGAGGCGCTTGCGTCTGAAAGCTACAGCACCGAGGACACCGCTTACCGCGAATTCCTGGTCAAACTTCGCCTTCTGCATGAAGCGTTACTCACGGACGAAGGCAAACGCATGGGGGAAGCACGCCACCGGTTCATGGTCGACTTTTTCGCCCGGCTTAATCTGGAAAGCGAAGGCGAGGACTATTGCTCATGAGTTTCATTGCCGACCTCCACATCCATTCGCATTTCTCGCGCGCCACCAGCCGTGACTGTACACTCGAGGGGCTGTATCGCTGGGCCCAACTGAAGGGCGTGACCGTGGTTGGAACCGGCGACTGCACGCACCCCGACTGGTTCGCGGAACTCCGCGAAACCCTGACACCGTGCGGCAACGGACTCTACAAGATGAAGAACGATACGGCGAAAATCGTGGATGCAACCATCCCGGAATCCTGCCGCGGACCAGTCTATTTCATGATCACGGGCGAGATCAGCAGTATTTACAAACGTGACAACCAGGTACGGAAAGTACATTCCATAATCCTGTTGCCAGACCTTGACTCAGCGGAAACACTGAACAACAAGCTGGATGCGGTCGGAAACATACGCTCGGACGGACGCCCCATACTGGGACTTGACCCGCGCGTATTGCTGGAGATGCTGCTCGATATCAATTCCGACGCATTTCTCATTCCGGCCCACATCTGGACGCCATGGTTTTCAATGCTTGGATCGAAGTCGGGGTTCGACTCGCTGGAAGCGTGCTTCGGCGATCTCTCCGAACATATCTTTGCGGTGGAAACCGGACTGTCTTCCGATCCTCCCATGAACTGGCGCGTGAGCGACCTCGATAAGGTGGCGCTGGTATCGAATTCGGATCTGCATTCGCCATCCAATCTGGCCAGAAACGCCAATGTCTTCCACTGTGACCCCGGCTTCACTACCATCCGGACAGCATTGCAACGTAAAGACTCGGCCCGGTTCGGCGGAACCATCGATATGTTCCCGGAAGCAGGCAAGTACCACTTTGACGGACACCGCAAGTGTACTGTCTGCCTCGAACCGGAAGACAGCCTGGCACATTCCGGAATGTGTCCGGTCTGCGGCAAACCGCTCACGCTCGGCGTTCTCCACCGTGTCGTGGCCCTGGCCGATCGTCCGAAGGGGACCCGTCCCAGCGGGGCTCGGCCGCACGAATACATCATCGGGCTGGCCGATATACTGGCTGAACTTTACGACTGCGGCGCAAAAACAAAGAAGGTAGGCCGGGCATACCACGATCTGCTGGCCAGCTGCGGTCCCGAATTATTTATCCTCCGGCAAATGGCACTGGACAACGTGCAGATTGACAACATGCATCCTGAGCTGCCGGAAGCCATTTTTCGTCTTCGCAACGGGAACGTTTGCCGGACCCCGGGTTATGACGGTGCTTACGGCCGTATTACACTGTTCGGAAACAACGAAACGGCAGGCGCGGGCATTTCGTGACTGCCTATTCCCTGGTATTTCCTGATTTTAGCTTGGGACGCCGAAACTTGCATGGCTTCGGCTTCTTCGCCTCATTTTCCGACTCCCTGCGCTTGACTGTCGTGTTTTCCCCGCTACTATTATGGTCACGCAACCAATAGCCTTTCGCTTAACACGCATTGGGATACGTATCTCTCGTTGATTATGTCCGCTTTCGCCACTTATGGATGCACATCGATTACAAACATTGCTTGACCGCCTGCCCCAAGTGCAAATTGGTGTGATTGGAGACTTCTGCCTCGATGTCTACTGGACGCTGGACATGAGCGCGTCCGAGGTCTCTCTCGAAACCGGGCTGCCGACCCGGCCCGTGCGCAAGCAATCCTACAGCTTGGGCGGCGCCGGCAATGTCGTCAGCAATCTCACGGCAATGGGAGTGGGCACCGTACAAGCGTTCGGCGTTATCGGCGCCGACCCCTTCGGTCGTGAACTTCGGCGGCTTCTTACGGAACAGGAGGTGGTCGTCGAGGGACTTCTCGTTCAAGACGAAACATGGGACACACCTTCCTATGTAAAGCCGATTTCGGGAGAAGACGAAGAAAACCGTCTCGACTTGGGCGGATTCAATCACTTATCCGACAAAACGGCTACGGCATTGCTGGACAGCGTGCGGCGTGCACTCGGCGAGCTCGACCTGGTGATTATCAATCAGCAGCTGACGCATGGCATCCACACAACCTTTCTCCAGCAAGAACTTCACCAGCTGATTCATCGCCTTTCTGACACGCTTTTCCTCACTGATTGCCGACAGGGTT
>JAIPIM010000043.1 GCA_021734725.1 Minisyncoccota bacterium
GACGGTATCCGAGGATCTGCGCTTGAAATATCGTTATCTGGACATGCGGCGTTCCCGACTCATTGAAAACTTGCGTATACGACACCGAGTTGCGAAGATCACCCGTGACTTTTTGGACGAGGAAGGGTTTCTGGAGATTGAGACGCCTATTTTGAGCAAGAGTACGCCGGAAGGTGCGCGTGACTTTTTGATACCCAGCAGAATCCAGCCCGGCAAATTCTACGCATTACCGCAGGCACCGCAGCAGTACAAGCAGCTTTTAATGGTTGCGGGGGTTGAAAAGTACTTCCAGATCGCCCGCTGTTTTCGGGACGAGGACCTGCGGGCCGACCGGCAGCCGGAGTTCACGCAGATCGACTTGGAAATGTCCTTTGTAAGTCCAGCCGATGTCATGGGGGTGATTGAACGGTTGCTCGTCCGCATAATGAAGGGCGTGTCAGGGGTGGAAGTGGAGTTGCCGTTTCCTCAATTGACCTATGCGCATGCCATGGACCGGTACGGTTCGGACAAGCCGGACCTGCGCTTTGGAATGGAGTTGAAAAATCTGAACGATGTGCTCGCCGAGACGTCGTTTAAGGTGTTCAGTTCGGTTATTGCCGCGGGCGGTCTTGTCAAGGGGTTGAATGCCAAGGGACAGGCAGGTGTTACGAACCGTCAGCTGGACGCTTGGACTGATGTTGTCAAGGCGTTCGGGGCCAAGGGATTGGCGTCTCTGAAGGTAGGGGAAGGCCGAGACTTATCTGGGCAAATCGCGAAATTCCTGTCTGATCAGGAACAGGCTGAATTGTGTGAGCGGTTCGAAGCGGAGCAGGGCGATCTCCTTCTTTTCGTTGCGGACAAGCCAGTTGTCGCGAACACTGCGTTGGGGCGGATCCGACTGGAGGCGGCTCGTCTGGCGGACTGCATTCCGGACGACAAGTTTGCGTTTGCATGGGTGACCGAGTTTCCGTTGCTGGAATACGATGAAGAGCGCGAGCGGTACGTTTCGGTGCATCATCCTTTTACCAGTCCAGTCACGGATGACATTGCCAAGCTGGACACTGATCCAAGCGCGGTTCGTGCGCAGGCATACGATATTGTGATGAATGGTGTTGAGTTGGGAGGCGGCAGCATCCGGATCCATCGACCGGACTTTCAGGAACGCATGTTTGGCGTGCTTGGAATTGGTGTGGATGAGGCCCGCGGGCGCTTTGGCCATCTTTTGGACGCGCTTTCGCTTGGTGCTCCTCCACACGGTGGGGTTGCTTTGGGGTTCGACAGGCTGGTCATGTTGCTGGCTGGAGCTGCTTCAATCCGCGATGTGATTGCGTTCCCCAAAACGGCGCGTGCGTCCTGCCTGATGACCAGCAGCCCGAGCGAGGTGGCGAAAGAGCAGTTGGACGAATTGCATATCAGGTGTGTGAATCAAGACACGGAATAGATCAACGACAGAGGGAATTATCAGAATGCCTAAAATCGCTTTCATGGGGGCCGGCAGTACTGTTTTTGCCAAGAATGTACTTGGAGATTGCATGCTGACTCCGTCCTTGCGAGATGCCGAGATTGCGCTTTACGACATAGACAAGAAGCGCCTTGACGATTCGCAAACAATGCTGAACAATCTCAAGAGAAGCCTGGCCAGTGATGTGCGGATAAAGGCTTATTGTGGCGAGGACCAGCGCCGTGACGCCTTGGATAGGGCGGACTATGTTGTGAACGCAATCCAGGTGGGTGGTTACGAGCCCGCTACCGTTACGGACTTTGACATCCCGAAAAAGTATGGATTGCAACAGACCATTGGTGACACACTGGGGATTGGCGGCATTTTTCGGGCACTGCGGACGATCCCGGTGATGCTGGACTTTGCGCGTGACATTGCGGAAGTGTGTCCGAATGCCTGGTTTCTGAATTATGTCAATCCCATGGCGATGATCACCAAAGCGTTGCTTGGGACGGCGAGCGTTCAGGCGGTCGGGCTGTGCCACAGTGTGCAAGGTTGTGCGCAGGCCTTGTTGGCCCCCTTGGGAATTGAAGCCAAGGACTTGCGGTGGAAAATTGCCGGGATCAACCATCAGGCATGGTTGCTGGAGATCATGGATGGAGATAAGGATCTTTACCCCGAGATTAAAGCGAAGGCCGCCGATCGATCCGCGAATGAAACGCATGGGGATATGGTCCGGTACGAGATCATGAAATTGTTCGGGTATTACGTTACCGAATCCAGCGAGCATAGTGCGGAATACATGCCTTATTGGATCAAGAAGGACTATCCAGAGCAGATAGACCGCTTCAATATTCCGCTTGACGAGTATCCCCGTCGCTGCGTCAACCAGATTGACAAATGGGAGAAGCAGCGGGAAGATCTGGTCAACAAAGCAACCATCACCCACGAGCGGACGCACGAATATGCCAGTCGCATCATGCACGCCATGGAAACGGACGAGCCGTTCCGCATTCACGGTAATGTTACGAACACCGGCCTCATCACCAATCTTCCCAAGGAGGCAATTGTGGAGGTTCCCTGCCTGGTGGATCGGAACGGCGTAAACCCGTGTTATGTCGGTGACCTTCCGGAACAGTGTGCGGCCATGAACCGAACCAACATAAATGTGCAACTACTTACAGTGGAAGCGGCGCTGACAGGGAAGAAAGAAAGGGTTTATCAAGCCGCCTTGATGGATCCCCATACCGCGGCGGAGTTGAGCATTGACGAAATCGTCAGCATGTGCGATGAACTTATTGAAGCTCACGGAGAACTCTTGCCGCCGTTATCTTAAACCCCGGGAATATGCAGCCACAAGTCCGCCGCGCGGAGCGTAATTCGTGCTCCCTTGCGATCACACTTCCAAGCGTGATTCCAGCGCGTTCCGTACAGTCCGTTGGAGGTCGTTCATGTGGAAAGGTTTAAGCAGGACTTTAACCTTTTGACCTTCGAAGCGCGCCAAATCCTGTTCGATGCGCGGGTCACCCGTTATAAAGATTACTCGTTCTACCAATTCGGGCTGGTGTCGTGAAACATACTTCCACAGGTCGGTTCCCCGTCCGTCGGGCATGTAAACATCGACCAGGACGAGATCATAGTCCTCGCGATTGAGTGCGGCGAGCGCATTTTGCAGGGAATCGGCACTGGTTGTTTTCAGTCCCATTCGATGCAGGATCTTGTTGGTCATTTCCCGCACCGAGGGTTCGTCGTCCACGACCAGTACGTGTCCTCTCATCCGTTCTGCGATTGCCGGTTTGGGCTTGACGCCGACAGACCGTTTCCGAGTGCTTTCAGCGACAGGTAAGCGAATGATAAATCGGGCGCCTTCCGAGGGTGCCGACTCCACATCGATTGTTCCGCCGTGCTGCTGGATAATGCGCAACGACACGGGCAGCCCAAGCCCTGTCCCCTGGTCTTCGTTTTTCGTTGTGAAAAAAGGTTTAAACACCATATCCATGTCTTCTTCCGGAATACCCGGTCCATTGTCGGCAATCTCTACTATTGCGGATGTTTGGTCATCGGCGATGGTTGTACTGACTTGGATACAGGGGTCCGGTGTAGCAGCATCTTTCAGAGCTTGCGCGGCATTAAGTATAATATTCATGAAAACTTGCTGGACCTGGTAACCGTCCAGCATCAGAGACGGGAGGTGCGAATTATAGTCTCTGCGCACAGTCAGCCCCGTTGTGCGGAAATTGTAAGCCACGAGGGCAAAGCACCTTTCGAGCAACTCGTGGACATCTGTCGGAGTACGGTGTTTCTTGCGTTGCCTGCTGAACGTCAGCAAATTTTCCACGATATGCGCAGTTCGTCGCGCCTCGCGTTCAATCACCTCCAATTCCTCGCCGATATCCTTCTTATCGTGGCTGTTACGACAGAGTTCAGCGAACCCGAGGATGGCCGCCAGTGGATTGTTAAGTTCGTGTGCTACGCCCGAAATAAGCTGTCCCAGTGATGCCAGTTTCTCGGAGCGATAAAGCTGTCGTTCCAGCCGGTTAAGCTGTGTCACGTCGCGTGCCGTAATTATTTTTCTGGATGCTTTGCCGTCTTCTTCATTTTCCGCGATGTTAAGCAGAACATGCAACGTAACCGACGTCCCATCAAGACGTCTGAACGCAATCTCTTCATCCCGGGTCTCCCAGGACTCGAGGATGTCCAGGCACTGCTCTGAATTCTGCGCGGCCAGGGCGCCTTCAGCCATCGCGTATCGCAGTCTATCGCCTGTAATTACGCCGAAATAGCGTTGTGCTGCACGGTTACAGTAGAGAATCCGGTCATCTTTCCCCGCGATAATAACAAGGTCATTGATCTGATCAAGTAACGTCATCAGATCTCTCAGCATGGTTGCCTGTTCATCAAGACGTGAAAGGCTCTGGGACATGTCGGTTTGAATTTGATTGAGGGCCTCGGACAAGGATTCCAGTTCGTTGCGACCGCGGCATTGCCGTAACGCGGCGGTCTGTGCATTCTGGGAACCTTCGGCGGACCAGTCGGCCGGTACGAAATAAGCCGCTGTCTGTTTCTGGAGTCGTCTGCTTTCCTGTGTGACGCTTTGCAACTTTCTGTTGATATGGAGCAGCGCCTTGAAACCCGTGCTCAATGATACCAGGACAAAAGCGGATAGGCCGGCAATCTCAAACATGGCAGGTTGGTCCAGAGTTTCGGTCCAGAGGAGAAGGACACCGATGCGTATCAGTGCCAGGGCAGGTAGAAGTGCGAGGAGCGCAAATACCGCGAATATGAAGTGGCGCATACTGGCATTAAAGATCGATGACCTTGATGAGTTAGGCATGGCTTTTTATCCCTCAATCTCCGAGGCTGCCAGTTACTTGCAATCATCCTTATCACCTAATAGAATCCTCACCCACCTAAACCCCATTCTATTACACCACCACATTACCAGCAGGAAACGTACCACAGCAATCAACCTCCTGGTTCATTGCCTACCGGAGCCTGCAATAGAGTGCACGTGAACAACATAAGAGACCTTGTCAATGATGAGAATGGACGCTGTTATGCCATGTTGTATCAGTGTCGTCAACGTCTTCTCATATTTGTTACAGTTGTGGTCTCTTTCAAACTCAATCGCTACTGGTAATGACGGTTTTCATCCGATACACTATGGCGAAGGCTAACGGCCCTCGCATTCATATGCAGCTAAAGTCCGCGATGACGGTTTATTATCTATGCGGCTGCGGCAAACGGCATGATGCCGGGCTTGTTGCATAGTTGACGACTGAGTGCTTATCGGGAGTTTTCTCAATAATAATAGTTATCCATAAGATTCTAACATAGTGCTAGTAAACGTAGAAGGAAAGCGGTTGTGATGAAAAAAACAGAAACGAGCGTACGGCCACGGCCTTCTTGGGACGAGTATTTTCTTAAACTTGCGATGCTTGCCTCTGAGCGGGCCACCTGTCCGCGCATGCATTGCGGATGCGTCCTGGTTAAGGATCGGTATGTACTTGCCACTGGCTACAATGGATCGTTGCCAAACACTCCGCACTGTGACGAGGTGGGGTGCCTGATTGTCGACGGGCACTGTGTTCGTGCCAATCATGCGGAGATCAACGCACTGTGTCAGGCCACACGCCATGGTGTGAATTTGGAGGGGGCAACTGCGTATGTGACGAATATGCCTTGCACGGCCTGCGCCAAAGCCCTGATTACAGCGGGGGTTATTCGAGTGGCCATTTTTTCTGACTATCACGACACTCTGGCTGAGCGCTTTTTTCGGGAGACGGGTGTGCAGTTAGTGCGGTTGCCGATGCCCGAGCAATCCATCCGCTATGATCTCGACGATTATCCGTCCGCGAAAGCACCGGCGGGGCAGTAGGGGTGCACCGCATATTATGGAGAACTGCTTTAGGTTGTTTAACGCCGGCGTCTAGCGGATAAGACGGGTAGTGAGAAGCGAGGCAAAGCTCGTCAATGACCAGTGTGACAAAGAGTCTGGGGGGCTAGCTACTCTTCGAAGTGTGATTCCAGCCAGCGTTCGGCATCGAGAGCGGCTCGGCAGCCCATTCCGGCCGCGGTAATAGCCTGTTGGTAGATATGATCGGCGCAATCCCCCGCTGTAAACACACCATCTACGGTTGTCAAACTGCGGCCGCAATCCGGCATCTGGACATAGCCTCTGTCATCCAGTGTGACCTGTCCTTTGAAGGGATCCGTATTGGGCACGTGACCGATGGCGATGAACACTGCGTTACAGTCGATGGTCGTGGTCTCATTGGTTTTGACATTTCGTACTACCACCCCGGTGACCTCGTTCTTTTCGACGTCGAGGATATCTTCGACCAGTGAATCCCACAAGATATCGATTTTCTCATTGGCGAATGCGCGTTCCTGCATGATTTTGGAGGCGCGCAGTTCATCGCGGCGATGAATGAGTGTGACAGTGCTTCCGAAGCGACTGAGGAAGAGGGCGTCTTCGACCGCCGAATCACCGCCGCCTACCACGACGATTGGCACATCACGGTAGAGGGCCCCGTCACAGGTGGCGCATGATGAAACACCTCTATTCCGGAGAGCCTGTTCAGAGGGAATACCCAACCAGCGTGGCCGCGCACCGGTCGCGATAATAAGGCATTGGGCGACAATTTGTTTGTCATTGCTGAGCAGGAGTTCATGCGGGCCACCGGGGCTCAGGCTGCATGAGACGATTTCGGCGTGTTCGGAGCGTGCGCCGAATCGTTCCGCCTGCTTTTGGAATCCCATCATTATTTCAGGTCCCATCACCCCGTCAGCGAACCCAGGATAGTTTTCCACTGTTGTTGTTTCGGCAAGTTGCCCGCCCGGCTCACTGCCGGTCAGGACCAGCGGATTCAGGTCCGCGCGGGCGGCATAGATTGCCGCGGTCAATCCCGCGCATCCGGCACCAGCTATGACGAGTTTTTCCATGGGATTCTTTTTCAGTGTGGTTTGCATTCGGCGGTTTTTGACCGGCGGTCTCGAACCCGGGGTGGTACGATAAAGTCTGTTGCTGCGCGTGACAGAAAAGGCCGGTGTCTGTGGACAGCCGGCCTTCGTTTGTACTCATCGATCGCACTAAGGGGCGGTTTATTCCATTTCTATGGCGTCAACCGGGCACTCGTCCACACACTGTCCACAGTCGATGCATTCGTCACTGACTTCTGCTTTACCATCCACCATCGATATGGCATCTACGGGACAGGCTTCCACACAGTTTTCACAACCAGTACACGCATTTTTGTCAATTACTGCAGGCATTTGTGTGCGACTCCTTCTCTTTAGTGTGTCACATGCAATCTTAAGGAAACACCGCGTAACGCATGTCTTCCGCTTTCGATATGGCCGTGCGCGCCGTATGTGCGTGCTGCCCATGCGTTGACGGATGCCTTTTACTGTACCTTGCGGACTACGCATTTCAATCGCGGAACCGGCAAAAACAACGTCCTGTTTGCTCTTCGGCCGCAAACGCGAGGGGATTCCTTGTCTCTCACGATTGCGCTAACCGGCATGACGGTTAAAGTATGATTTTTTTGTGGTGAAACAATTATTCTCGTCTCGTGTCTGTAAAAGACCATGGGAACGGTAGTGGCTCGGGCATCCGTCAGGTCCGGTCCTGGGGTTACGCTCACTCTGGGCCGCCGCGAGCCGGGAAACAGAGAATACGAAGGAGAACGCAAGGCATGATTGAAGCACTGAATTTAGTGAAGTGGTTCGGCCCTATCCTTGCCGTGAATGACGTAACATTTACCGTTGAACGTGGCGAGGTGCTGGGGTTTCTCGGGCCGAACGGAGCGGGGAAATCTACAACCATGCGCATGATCACAGGGTTTCTACCGCCGTCTTCCGGCACTGTGCGGATTGACGGCCACGATGTTGTGGACGATCCGATACCGGCCCGTGAGAATGTGGGGTATTTACCTGAAAATGCGCCCGGCTATCCCGAGATGACGGTGACCGGTTTCCTGAACTTTGTTGCTGAGGTCCATGGCTTGGGCGGGCAGGACAAGCGCGACGCCGTCGGGCGCGTGGTGGAGATGTGTCATTTGCGTCCGGTATTGCATCAGCCCATCGACACATTGTCCAAAGGGTATCGTCACCGGACGTGCTTTGCCCAGTCCATATTGCCGGATCCGCCGATTCTTGTCCTGGACGAACCTACAGACGGGTTGGACCCCAACCAGAAGCGTGAGGTGCGTGACCTGATCCGGGAGATGGGAAAGGAGAAAGCCATTATCCTTTCCACGCACATTCTTGAGGAGGTAGATGCTGTTTGCAGTCGCGTTATTATCATTGACAACGGGCAGTTGGTATGCAATGGAACCCCTGACGAGTTGCGTAAGCGTGCTCCCGGCGCGGGGAGTGTAACCGTTGGTATTTATGACCACAAGGCGGGAGAGATAAAGGATGTTTTCTCGGGACTGAAAGGGGTCAAGCGTGTAGACGTTTTGGGTGAGCACAACGGGGCGGTTCAAGTGAAGGTCTATCCCGTACGTCAGGACGGTAATCCCTTGGAGCTTGGCCCGGTCTTGGCCAATGTCATGAAAGAGCGAGGCATGGTATTTGGGGAATTTCATACGGAGAAGGGACGCCTGGAAGAGGTCTTCTACGATGTGACCCGGGCCGAGCAGGAAGTTGCGTCGGATACCGAGAAAGTTTCTAACAACGTTGGCTAATGAGGAGAGCAGGATATGGAACGGCGATGTCGCAACGTCTGGACGATCGCGAAACGTGAACTGGCGGGTTATTTCATGTCGCCGGTTGCCTACGTTTTTATTATCATTTTTCTGGTATTGAGTGGATTTTTTACGTTTATGGTCAGCGATTTCTTTGCGACAAATGAGGCTTCGCTGGCGCCGTTTTTCTTCTGGCACCAGTGGTTGTACTTGTTTCTGGTCCCGGCTATCGGGATGCGACTGTGGTCGGAGGAACGGCGCTCGGGGACGATCGAGCTTCTTTTGACCATGCCCATTACGGCGGGGCAGGCGATTATTGCGAAATTTCTGGCGGCATGGGTGTTTCTTGGGTTGGCGCTGATTCTGACATTTCCAATGGTGATTACGGTGAACTTTTTAGGTAATCCCGACAACGGCGTGATTGCGGCGGGTTATCTCGGCAGTTTTCTAACTGCGGGGGCGTATCTTTCGCTCAGCAGTTTGACGTCGGCAATGACTCGCAATCAAGTAGTCAGCTTCATCACGGCTGTTGTGTTGTGCATGTTTCTTCTTTTGGCGGGATGGCCGCCTGTCACGAACATGGTTACCTGGGCGCCTTACTGGGTGATTGACACAGTGGCAGGGGTCAGCGTGGTTCCTCACTACGACGCTTTGCAGCGCGGGGTTATTGCGATCCGTGACCTGGTCTATTTTGCGTCGGTGATGGGGTTTGCCTTGTTTGCCACGGGTGTCATTGTGCACAGCAGGCGAGGCGCGTAAGATTTGACGAAAGAAGAGTAAGCTGCAAGCTAAGGAGTTTATGAATTATGGCAAGCCGGAACAGATTTGCACAGACGTATCTGTTTTCAACGGCCGGCATTGTTGCGATGGCCGTGCTGCTCATTGGGGTCAACGTAATAGTGGGGGCGCTTGGTGGTCGTGTAGACTTGACCGAGGGGAATCTTTACACCTTGTCGGGGGGGACGAAGACCGTTTTGAAGGGGCTTGAGTCTCCGGTAAAGATCAACTTCTACTACTCGAGCGAGGCTAAGCAGATGCCCATGATGCTCAAGAATTATGCGCGGCGCGTGGACGATCTGCTTAAGGAGTACAATCGTGTTGGCGGTGACAATATCCGCGTGCAGCATTTCAATCCGGAACCGTTATCCGACGCGGCGGATGCGGCGCAGTTGGACGGTGTTCGCGGGCAGGAAACCGGCATGGGGGAGACCATTTACTTTGGGATATCCGTTCAGCAGTTGGAAGAAACCGTGGCCATTCCATTTTTGAATCCGCAGCGTGAAGATATGCTGGAATACGAATTAACGCGCGCCATTTACCGTGTGGCGCATCCTCAAAAAACGGTGATCGGGATCATGAGTTCGCTGCCCGTGATGGGGCGTCAGATGCCGCCGATGATGATGGGGGGAGGCAGCAATCAGAATCAACCGCCGTGGCGGGTCGTGACTGAGTTGCGGAAAAGTTATGAGGTGCGTGAGGTCCCGATGGACACGACGTCGATTCCTGGCGACATTGACGCGCTGGTGGCGATCCATCCCAAGCAGGTTTCTGACGATACATGGTTTGCTCTGGATCAGTATGTTTTGAACGGCGGACGCTTGCTGGCGTTGATTGACCCGATGAGTACTGCTGATGCACAGAACAGCAATCCGATGATGGCCATGCAGCAGGGGCAGCCGGGGGCATCGACGCTGGGGCCCCTGCTCGATGCCTGGGGTTTGACTATGAGTACGGAAGATATTGTAGCTGATCTGGTGTACGCGACGCGGGTACAGGACCCGCGCAATGGACGCCCGTTGGAAATGCCGACCATTCTGTCGTTAACGGGCGACGCTATTTCCCAAGAGAACCCCGCCACTGCGGACTTGGAGAGCATTCTTGTGGGGTTTGGCGGTGTTCTTAAGGGTGAAGGGGTCCCTGGTTTAGCGAAAGAAGTCCTTCTGGCTACCAGTACCCGCTCGGACTTGGTCGAAAAATTTCAGGCGCAGGTAGCGCCGGAAAGCGTCAAGAAATCGTTCACATCCTCGGAAACTGAGTATCCTCTTGCGGTGTTATTACGCGGGACGTTTCCGACCGCTTTTCCGGACGGCAGACCGTCAGCGGACGATGCCGAGGAATCCGATGACGACGATACCGGCGATTCTGTCGCGGGAGAAGAATCATCATCCGAGAACTGGTTGACGGCGTCTGTCGGTGACAGCGCGGTGATTGTCATAACGGATACGGATATCGCATACGACGACTTTTGTGTTCAGACGCACACAGTGTTCGGTCAGCAATTTGCCGTGCCCATCAGTGACAACCTGACACTATTACACAATCTGGTAGATTTACTTGCCGGCGATACAAGCCTCATGAATATACGGAGTCGTGGTGCGATCAATCGTCCGTTTGAGGTTGTTAACGAGTTGCGTGCGGAAGCAGAGCAGAACTATCAGGCCAAGATCACACGGCTTGAGAGCGAACTGGCCCAGGTTCAGCAGCGTTTGAGTGAGTTGCAGCAGGGGCGTGCGGAGGGTGCCAATCAAAAATACATTTTATCTCCCGAACAGATGGAAACGATTAAAAACTACCGGACGAAAGAAGCGCAGACCCGCAAGGAACTTCGGGAGGTACAGAAGCAACTTCTTAAAGACATCGATGCTTTGGAAACCGGATTGAAATGGGCCAACATTGCGCTCATGCCGGCGCTTGTGGGGCTCGGAGGCATTGTTTTGGCCATTGTGAAGCGTAGAAGGGAAGTCAGAAAATGAACTGGAAACAACTTCTTCATTTAGTCATTGTGCTCGTGCTGATCGCAGTGTTTGGATTTGCTCTCCGCTGGTGGCAGGATCGCGCAACGACATCCGCGGGGGCGGAGACGGGCGACGCTGTCTTTCCGGAGTTTCCACTGAACGACATTGCGCGGGTTGAGGTGTTGGATGCTGAACAGTCCTGCATCCTGGCCAAAAAGGAAGGCACTTGGAAGGTGGTCAGCCGACATGACTATCCTGCTGACTTTGGTCAGCTGCGGACTTTTCTGGTGAATCTGTCAAATCTGACCATTGCTCATACGGTGGCTGCCGCGCCTTCTCAATACGGGCGTTTGAGCCTTGAGACACCGGCGGCCTTGCCGGGCCAGGCTGGGACGGAGGTGCTGCTCCAGGATGATCAGGAGAATCTTATCCGTCGAGTGATCTTGGGAAAACTGCATCGCAGTGAGTCACCTCACGGGGGGCCGGGATGGCCGGACGGGCGTTACATCCGGATCCCGAAGGAAGGGACGGATGACCTTGTTGCCTTGGTTACAGAAACGTTTGAAGCGGTCACGGCGGACGCGACGGAATGGTTGGATGATTCGTTCATTGAAGTTAGAGACGTCGTTTCTGCGTCCCTGCGGGAAAATGAAGAGGCACAGTGGATGGTGACACGTGATGAACCATC
Source organism: Minisyncoccota bacterium (assembly GCA_021734725.1). GTDB lineage: Bacteria > Verrucomicrobiota > Lentisphaeria > Oligosphaerales > MVZH01 > JAIPIM01. The sequence goes on from JAIPIM010000043.1 coordinate 12,034, forward strand.
CGGCGAGTTCTCTCTCTTGGGATTTACGCCTACTGACACGAAGACAGCCGACACGTCCGCGATGCGTTCGGCGGCTACAGCATTCAGTTATGCTCGGTTCGAAGATATTGCCGATCCGGCATTGCCCCCTCAAGATACGGGTCTTGATGCGGGAAAAGTCTATTCTGCCACAACGGCGGACGGGATTGTCTATACCCTTTCCATTGGAACTAAGACTGAAGAAGGCAATTACTATGTAACCGTCGGGGTTGGATACGAAGCGCCGCCTGAAGCCGTTGGTCGGAGTGAGAACGACGATGCCGCTGACGGGGGAAACGGTGTTTCGCCGGAAGACGCCGAGGACGAACCTTCGCAGGCTGATTTGCGGGAGCAGGCGAGAGATCTTCACGAACGCTTCAGCCCCTGGACTTATCTCATCCGAGGGTCGACGATCGAGAACGTTTTGAAGCCCCGTTCGGACTTTGTGAAAGAAGAGGAAAAGCCTGAGTCAGACGAGTCAAACCAAGAAGATGATGCACCTGGTGACGAGAGCGGGGACCAGGCCGGGGGTACGGAGTAGATCAGCCGTCCAGTGATGTGCTCAAAAGCCTTCAGCAGCGGGTTTTTCGTTGTTTTATCCCAGTACCCTGGCATGGTCAAGGCGTGTGAACGTGCGGGGAACTCGCGCCACTCTTGGATGTGATAGGAAAGCCTTTCATGTACTACGGCGACAGGGTTAACCAAGGTTTTACAATACCGCGGATCCGCGCGGCGGCGATGGGACCGAAGTCTCTGCTGTCGGTACTGTCGGCGCGATTGTCTCCGAGTACGAATAGATGCCGAGGGGGGACTTTAATGGACCGACGGCTCCCTTCGGTTACGAATGTCTGCGAGGTGGCCGCTTCAAGGTAGGGCTCCCAGAGTTTTTTCCCATTCAGGAAGACATGTCCCCCCCTGATTGTCACAGAGTCGCCCGGCAAACCTATCACGCGTTTAACGTAATACCCTTCTCCGTTGTCGGCTGAAAGTGCGACGATCTCGCCTCGTGCGGGCAGCCGCAGGTATGTCATCCACCGCAAAACGAGTACACGGGAACCGTCTTCCAGGGTTGGTTTCATGCTGGTGCCGGCAATGGTGGCACTGCCAACGATGCAGTTGCTTATGACGAGATAGAGCAAGGTGGACCAGAGGATCAGTACTAAGGCAATTAGTGCCGGGGGTTCACCCGTCAAGATGGCAGCTTTGGAGCGGCGTTGAAACATGAGCCTCACCTTGGAGTTAAGCCTGGCAAACGAGTAAACGCCCGGAACGCATTGACCTTATGCGAAAAGGTCTTGGCTCAGATAAGGAGGCCGACATCTTGCGTCGGTCCTACAAACGACGACGCCGGGCAGGAGAGTTGGTTCTCCATCACCCGGCATCGTTGCCCTCCGTCCTCTTATCCCATACTTAACAGATCACGCTTGCAAAGGAAAAGCAAGTGTTTTTCAAAAAAAAATGCAAGAAAATCGAAAAAGCCACCAATCCGCATGCTGTTGCCCCGCTTGTGCCGATGGTCATCCACGTCGACATGTGTTGTTATTCACGTGTCATTTTCGATCGGAAAGCTACTTTAGGGTATGTGTTATTTTCTTCAGCCTCCATTACATTCAATACATTCAAGATATGGTTGTCTTTCTTATGCGGCGTTTGCATTCCTGTACATCGTATATCATTCGCCGGCGCAGTAGGGTAGACCATCTATGCCAAGCGTGACGCGTAAATTTCTGGGTTGGGAAGAACCTGTTGTTCCTCTTATTTGCCGTGAGTTGATGCGTGGCTGGGAGAGTGGTCCTCTCGACCTTTCGCATCTCCTCATCGTTGTTCCTACGCGCAATGCAGGACGGCGCCTTCGTGAAGCGTTGGCCGAACAGGCCGCACTTCGCGGTACTGTGGTATTCCCGGCAGCGACCGTGACACCGGACTTTTTCTTGACAGTCCGACGGAATGAGGGTGCACGTGTCGCCAACAACTGCGAAACGCTTTCTGTGTGGGTGCAGGTGTTGCAGAAGCTTGACTTAGGGGATTATCCGGTTCTGTTTCCACACGCTGGTGCGGGTGTGCGCCGTGACATACACTGGCTGCTCGGGACCGCTGAACGATTTAGTAAGTTACGGAGAGAACTTGCAGAGAACGGATTAACTATGACCACGGCGGGCGAGAAGCTCGCGAACGGACCGGATGGTGAACGTTGGGCCGATCTTGCGCGCCTGGAAGCGGCCTTTTGCGAAGCCATGCGCGGAACTGGTCTGAGGGACGCCGATGCTGCTAAAATTGAGGCTTCCTTACAGCCTTCCCTTCCACCGGGTATTGAGCACATAATGCTTGTTGCTGTTCCCGATCCCGTGCCATTAGCTTTGACAGCCTTTGAAACCCTTGCGGATCGCCTGGCATTCACCGTGTACGTGCATGCGCCAACGTCCATGCAGGACCGGTTCGACCAATGGGGTCGGCCGCTTGTTGACTACTGGAGTGAGGCCCCTGTCGAATTACCGGAGACTGACACAAACCTAATTCTTGAAGGCATGCCAATGGATCAAGCGGCGATGGTTGCTGACCTCTTGCATGACGACGAGCGGGGTAGAGACGATTTTGCCATAGGTGTCCCGGATCATGAGGTTTCCGGATACTTGGCGAAAGAATTGCAGAAACAAGGCATTCTGACGTATGACCCAGCGGGCGAGTCCCTTGGCAGCCATCCCGTGTCGACATTGCTGACGTATCTTCTTGAGCTTATTCAGCGTTCCGATTATGCAGCGTTCAGCGCGTTTGTGCGCCATCCCGATAGTCTCGACTATTTTGCGCGGGTCTTGCCGGACTTTTCCGTCACCCGTCTGCTTTGCGAGCTCGACACTTTCCAGAATGACTATCTTCCAATGCATTTTGAGGGCATGTTGCGCGCCTTGAACGTTGCACGTGAGACTGCTGATCGGCAAGATACTGCATACGCAACTCTCGGCCAGGCTTGTGACCGAACGCAGAAGATAGTGGAGTGGATTGATCAGAAAGGCCCAGTGGAGGGGGTTCTTGAGTTTTTGAGGGCGGTTTACCAGGACCGCGACCTGAGCGCAACCAGCGCGGAGGACGAACTGTTCACAGAGGCCGCGAAAGCAGTGCGCGACATTCTGCGTGAACTCAGTACACGTGAATTTCAACAGCTGGGTATGGTACCGGAAAGCGTGATGTCATTGCTTCTGCGTGCCCTCAAACGCTGTATGGCTTATCGAGACCGTCAGGTGGGAAGCATTGACTTGCAGGGGTGGCTGGAATTGCCCTGGGACGACGCTCCGCAGCTCATTATTACGGGCATGAACGAGGGACGCGCTCCGCAAACGGTCATTGGTGATGCATTTCTACCCGATGGTGCGCGAACGCAGCTTGGGTTGAGTAATAATCACCAGCGGTTTGCCCGGGATGTCTATTTACTGCGCGGCATGATTGAGTCTAGGCGACAGACGGGCAGTGTTGTTCTCATTGCCGGAAAGACGACGACGCAGGGGGACCCTCTGAAGCCTTCCCGTCTGCTTTTTCTATGTGACGATGAGGAACTCGCACATCGTACGGACCGACTTTTTGGTGTTGTAGAGCACGCGCGAGAAGTTGTTCCGCGGACGGTGCCCTGGTTACTGAAGCCTCCGCGTTGTACGCCACCGGATCATATCAGTGTCACGCAGTTCGCTTCATTCCTGGCCTGTCCTTTCCGCTTTTACTTACAGCACGTGGTCGGTATGGAGCAGGTGGATGATACGAAGGCAGAGCTTGACGCAATGGACTTCGGTTCTCTCTGCCATCGGGCGCTGGAAACGCTTGCTGGTCCTGACTTAATCGGGGTGACTGATCCAGGAGCGATAGAGACCCAGCTTCACCGAGCTTTGGACACAGTTGTCGAGACCCGTTATGGGAAACGTCTGTCCACAGCGCTGATTATTCAGCTTGACTCGGCGCGTCAGCGCTTATCGGCGGCGGCGCGCATCCAGGCGGATCTCAATGCGGAGGGGTGGCAAATACTTCATACTGAATACAAACTCGGCCGGGGGCAAGGCGTTTCTCTAAATGGTATGCGTGTAACGGGCAAGGTTGATCGTATCGATCGGCACCCAAACGGTGCGCTTCGCATCCTGGATTACAAAACATCTGAATCAGCGCGCTCTCCCGCGGACGCACTGTGGACATCGGTAAGTGAGGAAACGGTTGACTATGCACGTGTCATGATTGGTGGGAAAGAGCGAAAATGGGCAGATCTGCAGTTGCCCTTGTACCATCTTTTATTGTGTGAAGAGATGGGGGAGACGGCCATTGAATGCGGTTACTTCAATCTTCCCAGGGCGGTCAGTGCAACAGGCGTAGATATCTGGGATAATGTCACGGAATCGGTCCTTCGGTCGGCGCGAACGTGTGCTGAGGGAGTGATCGCCGACGTTCTGAACGGTCGTTTCTGGCCTCCTGCCTCACGTCTGAAATACGACGATTTTGAAGATCTTTTTGTCGTTCCCGCGGACGCGTTGGTTGATTTGGAAACCGCACGGGAGTTGTTCAGTGAACACTGACCAAGCCTCTCGTCGGCATTCATGTGGAAGGATGTGTTGACGTCCAGTGGAAGCAAACATTCAACACAAAGCCATAGCCGCGGCGGCTGGTGCGGGCAAGACCTACCAGCTCGTCACAAGATATATTGCGTTACTGGCCGCGGGTGTGCCGGCGGAACGCATCATTGCCTTGACATTCTCGCGTAAGGCGGCAGGGGAAATGTTTGATCGGGTGGTGGCGGCATTGGCGAGAGCCGCGGCATCGGAGTCAGCGGCCTCCGATCTCGGCACCCGGTTATGTGAGAGTGGTATGTCGTTGCCGCGGCATGCCGTGGACCGGCATTCAGTCTGTGATCTTTTGCGGCACCTTCTG